>JADHYP010000016.1 GCA_016782355.1 Candidatus Syntropharchaeum sp.
CAGCCACCGAAAAAGTAGCTCAGGATATTATTCAACAAATGGGAGGCGATACAAAGTATATTCACGGTAATTTGATGCGAGAAAATCTTGTATTAAACGTAGTAAGCGTTTCTTCCGATGATGATAAGTTAGCCTTTTTAGCTCACTCTTTACCTGAACTGGAGGGAACAGGTATCATTTACAGCGGCACAAGAGCAGATACAGAAGAGTATTCAAAGTTCTTAAACCGTCAAGGCATTGAGGCTGTAAATTACAATGCAGGATTCGATGCTGAAAGGAGGAGAGAAGTAGAAGAAGGATTGCTTAATAACCGCTGGAAGTGTATCGTCGCTACAAATGCTCTTGGCATGGGTATTGATAAACCTGACATTAGATTTATCATTCACACCCAAATCCCGCAGTCGCCAATTCATTATTATCAGGAGATTGGACGAGCAGGCAGAGATGGAAGAGAAGCCAAGATTATTCTTTTATACAATCCCGAAGATAGGGAATTACCCGAATATTTTATTGAAAATAATCGCCCGCCCGTTCAACACTATCAGAGAGTTATTGACAGTTTAAAATCAAAAAAGAAAGCTGAGGGCATCTGGGATTTGATGAGGAAAACAAATCTTAATCGTACCAAAATAGAGGTGATAATAAGGGATTTAATTGAGCAGGGCATAGTAAAAAAGGTTGCAGGAGGTCGTTCTAAAAAATATGAATATCAATCTGATGCCCCTATTCTTGACACTACGGCTTTTGAAAAGTTCAGAGAGTTCAAGTTAGGAGAACTTGATAAAATCATAGAATACGCTGAAACCAACAGGTGCAGGATGTTTTATCTCTGTGATTACTTAGAAGATAAGGACGTAAGGGTATGCGATAAATGTGACAATTGCAGAGGTGAAAGATGGATTTATGAAATCAACGCTGAGTGGCAACAAAAAGTGGATGATTTTAAGAATAACTATTTCCCCGAGATTGAATTGGTTCCCAGAACTCAACAAGAAAGACCCCTTTCAGAGCAAAAGAGTAAATTGGTCAATGGAGTTGCATTCTCGTATTATGGTTTTTCCAATGTGGGTTCTACTATTCACCATTGCAAATATGAGAATGGCGGAGATTTTCCCGATTTTCTTTTACACGGAGTTTTGAGAGCATACCATAGCTATTTTAGAGACGAGAAGTTCGATTTAATTATCTATGTTCCCCCAACTGAATCGGGCGATTTGGTCAAGAATTTTGCTGAAAAAGTATCCACCGCCTTGAAGATACCCCTTTCTCATAGTTTGGTAAAACCGCAAAATACTGAGCCCCAGAAGGTATTCCAGAATTACGTATTAAAAAGGGATAATGTGAAGGATGCATTTGACTACGAAAATCTCGCAGAGGTGGTAGATAAGAACGTCCTGTTAATTGACGACATTTGCGATAGCAGAGCAACAATCAGGGAGATCGGAAAATTAATGAGCAAGCTGGGCGTGAACAAAATTGCACCGTTGGCGATAGCAAAGACAATTAGTGGTGATATAATGGACGATAAACCCGACTTACCTAAAATTAAAATAGATACGGCGGACACAAAAGAAGTGGTGAGTAAGAAAGCAGAACCTTTTACCGAAATCCGCCAAAAGTACCCAAACGCTTATGAGAGATGGACGAAAGAAGACGATGAGCTATTAGTGAATATGTTTCGTCAGGGGGAAAGCATAGCTGAACTGGCAAATCACTTTCAAAGAAAAAAAGGCGCTATCCGCTCAAGATTGAAAAAGCTTATAGGTGAAGATGGGATAAGGAGGATGCCACAAGAAAGCTTAGACTATAGCGCTCCTCCTGTCGATGAAGACCAAATTTTTCAGGCTTTACGGGAATGGCGGTTCAGAAAAGCGGAGGAAAGGAATGTGCTTCCTTATCATATTTTTCCAGATAGAACCCTGCACAACATTGCCCGAGCAAGACCCACTTCTCCTTGGGACCTTCTGGACATAAAGGGCTTGGGTAAGACAACGATCAAAAAATATGGTGAAGAGATTATTAAAATTATAAATGAACAGGAGAGATAATGTTATGGAAATGAGAGATTATCCCTACTGGATAACCCTGGCGCATCTTCCCAACTGGAAAACAGCGAGAATATATAACCTTCTTGTTGATATTGGTTATAACCACAACACTTCATTCGAAGATTTTTTTTCTCGTGATATCTCTACTCTGAAAAAAGATTTCGCTCTATCCTCAAAAGAATCTGAAGATATTTTACGTGCAAGAGATAATCTACAAAATAACTCGTTTTTAGCAGAAGAACTTATTTCTGAGAGGGTTGAGTTAGTTTCTTTTGATTCGCCTGAATATCCCATAACATTAAGAAATAACCTGGGAACCAAATATTCTCCCCCTTTGCTATATGCTAAAGGGAACACAAAATTATTTTTTGAAGATAAAATAGCGATTGTGGGTTCAAGAAATGTGAGTGATAAAGGTGCTGAATTTACCAAACACATAGCCAGGAAATGCGCATCCGAAAATAAGGTTGTCATAAGTGGATACGCTCGAGGAGTGGATAAGATTGCGCTGGAAACGGCAATAGAAAATAACGGAATGGGAATTGTTATTCTTCCCCAGGGAATAATGACCTTTAAAAGCGGATTCAAAAAGCTGTATAAATACATCATTGAAGGTCGTGTTCTTGTTGTCAGCACCTACCCGCCAAAAGCAGGGTGGTCAGTAGGTTTTGCAATGGGGAGAAATGTCTATCTTTATGGACTGGCTGAGGAAATTTATGTGGCTGAATCGGATAACAAAGGGGGCACCTGGAGTGGTGCTATCGATGGGCTTAGAAAAGGGAGAAAAATATTTGTTCGGAAAGCAACATCTGAGGAAAAATGTGCTAATAACGAATTAATAGCAAAAGGTGCCATAGCTGTTGATGATTTTGGGAATATAATAAAAGGGACGAGAAATTACGATAAAGGGGCGATTCAAAAAACATTCTTTGAAATTCAGTAAAAGACAGCACTACCGAAAGTATTAAAATGGTTTAAAACCAAAATAATAATATGCTTTCAAAAGTGAAAATTGGGAACTTCAAAAGCATAGAAGAATTAGAACTTGAACTCGCTCCGCTCACCATATTCGTAGGTCCAAATTCTTCGGGGAAGTCAAACGTCCTCGAAAATATAGCAATTTTAGCACAAACTACAAGGCTTCGTGATAGGATTGTTAGATCGCTGCTCGGCAGCTTAGAATATGGTGAGTTTGTACGGTACCCTTCCACTTCTGATTTTTCACTATTTGATTTTATAGCTCATAAGAAAGATTGGAGCAAATTTATAACCTTTGAGATTCACATAACAGATGCAGAATATCACGACATTGGATATATGTACGCTTTTATGCCAAAAGATGAAGAAGTGCGTCAGGCTGTTTTTGCAAACGAAAAAAAGTTGGTTGAAGTGGGGAATTTGAGAGTAGGAAAATCGACAACGAGGCAGGAAGTTTTATATCCTGAAGAATTTAAAGAATCCCTACAATTAAGGGGCGACACCGACTATATATTAAATCCAACCTGTTTCAAATTTGCTTTAACGAAAAAACTTACAAATCAAGAACAACAGCAAATCGAAGAAATTTCTTCTAAAGCCCAAGAAATCGTAAAGAAGATAGAGACAACAGTCAGAGATGTTTATCTAATATCGGCGATAAGGGGTGAGGTAAGACCAATTGTTGAAATCGGTGTTGGTGAGCCGGGATTAGGAACACACGGAGAAGGGCTAATAGAAATTTTGGCATTGATTTTTAGAAGACCAGAATATGAGAAAATATCCGGAAAAATTATTAAATGGGCATCAAAATTTGGTATGGAGGGAATCAAAGCAGGTTGGTGGGGTAAAAATATCTTGAGTTCAGATTATATAGATCCTGAACTTCAGACTCGCCTTAATATGGCTCTTGCAAGCCAGGGTTCCAGACAAATTTTGACCATCATTACGCAGCTCTTCTGGAGTAGACCGGGAAGTGTTATTATGATAGAAGAGCCAGAGATAAGCTTGCACATTGAAGCACAATTAGAATTACCCAAGATGTTCTCTGAGGCGATAAAAGAAGGAAAGCAGGTTATTGTAACAACACATAGCGAGCACTTGATCCTGGCGTTGAAGCCCCTTATTGTAAATGGCGAGTTGAAACCAGAGGATGTAGCGATTTGGCACTTCGAGAAGACTGAGGAGGGAACAAAAGCAGAGAGATTGAATCTCACCGACAAAGGCATTATAGAAGGATGGATTCCAAGCTATGTCAAGGCAGAGGGGGAGATAATAAAGGAGTGGTTTGATACGCTGCCTGAGGATTGAAGTCCAATGAAACGGGAAGGGCCAGTGGAAGCGGTATTTGACACAAGTGTAATAATGGGGGCTATTCTTGAATCTTATGATAAAGAGGCTGGCAGCGCATCACGTAATGCTTTGACATCTCTTATAGAGCGTCCTTATCATATCCTCAGAATTTCAGAAAAAATTAGAATAGAATGTAAGAAGGACCTCAAGCACCGGGGACTGCCACCATATCTTATATTACCCCTTTTATTGGGCCCTCTTGAGCCAAAGGGAAAGATTAAAATGGTTCGGTATAATCAGGAAGACATTGAGCTTAAAGTTTCTGTACCTGCGCATGATCGGCATGTAGTGGAAGCTGCTGTAGCGGTAAAAGGAAAACGAAAAGGAATAATCGTTTGCTTAGTCCCTAAAAATCCGCGGCACTTTGAGCCTATAAAAGAAGAAATGCGTAGAAATCATGACATATTAGTCCTTAGTCCTGATGAATACGCCGACCCATAAATATCAACCACTCACCAGCTTCATAAACCTCAACGCATCTTCATACATCGTTAAAGATAACGCTTTGAGACTTTGGAAACCGCAAACTCCTGCTTTTATCATTCTTTCGTCTAAAAATTTTAAAAAGTTCTTTTTATGAAACTCTCTTTCAAGAAAAGTTTATGTTTATATTGTAGTTTAATAAATGTATCAAGAGGCGATTGAAAATGGGAGAAATAGTGCGTGTTGACGGGCTGTGTAAGAGATACGAATTACCGGAAATTAGCAAAGAAGTGGTAGCGCTGGATAATGTATCCTTCGAGATAGGAAAGGGCGAGGTGCTGGGAGTAATCGGGAAGAGCGGTGCTGGAAAGACGACTCTGCTTCGTATGCTTCGCGGTTACGAGAAGTTCGATGCGGGGGTCATAGAGATGGAGGGCGTTAAAGTAATGCCCGACTCACCTTACTCGGAGTTCAGAGAGCTGCAAAAAAAGACCGCATTTCACCTTCAGCGTTCCTTTGCACTCTGGAACCAGTCAGTGTTGAATAACATCATATTACGACTGCGGGCAGTGCAAACGGGGTTTGAGGAAATACCGCAGATTGAGGACGAATACGAAGAGTTAAAGGAGGAGGCGCTTGAAATACTTGACCTCGTTGGGCTGCGAGAGAAGCAAAAGTATTTTTATCCTATTTTAAGCGGTGGCGAGAAGCAACGCGTTTTGCTTGCACGTCAGCTTGCCAAATCACCTTCTTTATTACTGTTAGATGAGCCAAGCACGATGTCAGACCAGTTGTCTCGCGAACAACTGCTTGATAGTGTGAAAAGCGTAAATGAAGTGATGGGCATCAGCGTTTTGCTCGTCTCTCACATGCCGGAAGTGCATAGACACCTCTCCGACAGGCTTATCTGGGTAGATAAAGGGAGAATAATTGATGAAGGCGAGGTAGAGGAGATAACCGGGAAGTTCTTAGCACAGCTCGAGCCGATAAAGCCTTTGGCACCTATAAAGGACGAACGCGACATAATGATTGATATTGACGGCGTATGGAAGAAGTATGTGATATACACGAGCAACACGTTGATAAAGACGATAGAGATGCCGGATATAAACTTAAAGATACCAAGAGGCGATATACTGGGCGTAATTGGACCCTCGGCAATGGGGAAGACAGTATTGATGCGATTACTTTCTGGGATTGAGCAGCCGGATAGGGGATGCGTGTTGTACAGGATAGGCACGGTGGACTTCGCTAATATTGCCGCAATCGGTAGTAGAAGAGCAATAGAGGCGAGAAGCAAATTGGGTATCTTGCATCAAGAGTTCACGCTCCCTCCATATCAACTCGTTCAGAATGCCTTCGCACAAAAGCTGGGGATAAAGAAGCTCGAGATGGTGCGACAGGCAATGGATATCGCGAAGGAGCAGGGAATAAGCGACGTAACGCTCGATGCCCTCCTCAGGATTGCGGACATGTCGGAGTTAGAAGCAAAGCAGAAGCTCGAAGAGGTAGGCCTCAGCATGGATATACTCGACGAGCTATTCCCGAAGTTTCCACCATCCGAGGCTTTTAAAGCGGCTAAACCTTTCCTCGATGCTCTTAACCTGCCGGAAGAACTATTCGAGCGTCACAACGGCGAAGCAAGTGCAGGTGAGCACGTCAGGCTGGCAATCGCGGTTCTGATGGCAGCAAAACCGGAAGTTCTCCTCTTGGATGAGCCTTTTGGTGACCTCGACCCGATTTCGATGCGCATAATAGCAAACTCAATTAAAGAGCTGAATCGTAAATTCAACACCACCATTTTGGTGGTAAGTCATCAGCTCGATGTAGTCCGGGAGCTTGCACACGAAGCGATAATGATTGACGAAGGCGAGATAGTGATGCGTGGCGACCCGGATAAGGTATGCGATGCGTTTATTGCGCTTGGAAAACCGGAACAATAAAATTATTTCCCGCTGGGGGTTTGGATTGTTAAAGAGCTCCGCTGGTGTAGTTCGGCCAAGCATGCGGGCCTCTCGAGCCCACGACCGGGGTTCAAATCCCCGGCGGAGCATTCATGGATGTTTAGCTGTGACGAAGGTAAGTAGCGCGACAAAAATCCTGTCCTCAAAGATGCCCTTACAGGGCTTGCGGGGGAGTGAGGAGAGTAAGCCCCCTTCTGTTTCGGCAGCATTTATCTTTGCGCCTTCCTGAGGCTTGCACCCACGAGGTTGGTCGTTCCATCCGTAACCATACGACCTCATCCTTAAGGAATCATTGCTTTAATATGGCACGGTATCGTTTCTATACCAGAGCCAGGACTCTCGCCTTATGCCCTCTCGGCATTCGTGTTTTTGCGGTGGAGGGACTTTCCTCAGCCTTCTTACTAAAGAAGACCGGCAGCCGCCCTTCCTCTCTCCCCTATAATACTGTTTATTCTATCACGATATATATTTTGGCGAAGCAAGCAGTAGAAGTAATTGCTCAAAATCTTATGGATTTCGAGCAATTAAATGCAGAATGCAAATTGAAAAATGCAAAATAAACAATACTTCATTCTGCGCTTTCTTCTGTTTTACTTTCCTCCACCTCTTCACCCTCTTGTGTTCTCGCTGCTATTAAATCGCCCCTTGCAACCGAATACAACGGCTCTTTTGCAAGTCTTATCTTCGATATATCAATCTGGAGCTTTGCCTCTCTTAATTTCCGCTCGAACATCTTTGAAAATCCATCGGGCATGGCGCTTCCTCCCGCAAGTGCAACCGGGAATTCCACTTTTGGTGGTGTAATCTCTGCAAGCTTCCTGTTCAGGTTCTTTATGACATACGTTATCAAAGCATCGTAATAAATGGAGAGCGCACCCTCAGGACTTCCAAACTCCACCTCCAAGTCCAATTTAAAGCCCTTTTCCTTTGTCGCACATACATGGTCCTTTGGCAACCCCGTTGTAATCGAAACCTGCTCATCAATCCAATCTCCACCTCTGGCTATACGGAATGACATCACTGGCGTGGCTAAATATGCAAGCGTAACGTTTGTGAGACCCGCGCCAATGCTTATCCCCAATCCCGTGAAGTCGTAATCCGCAAGCTCTGAATATATCACGCTCAACCCCTCGTCAATCACATGCGTTTCGTAAGTCATTCTCCTTGCCAGCGCTTCCATCATCTTCTTGTGATACAATGTGTTCATATCTAAATCTATTGGGTCGGCTGGCGATGAAATGCACAGTACCTCGTTTCGATAACCTGGCTTTCCTAAAACCCGCTCCACTATCAGCTTTATCATGGGTATCGCATCCTTCTCATTAGGACTTATTATACCAAACCTCATCGGTCTTCTCGCGTCTTTCCCGAATATGGTTGCGAATTTAAATGCCTCCTCGCCCAATACGAAAATCCTGTCGTCCTTCTCGATGTAAAGCACTTTTGAACTATCTAACATCGTCTTCGTGAGGTCGCTCGACTCGAGTTCCAGAAATGCATTCCTCTGCTGCGTGAAAATTACATCGTCCCCCTCTCTTTCCGAACAGATTATGTTCATGGTTCCTATATCAAGACCTTTTGCCATTTTTTACGTCACTATAATAAAAGATTCAGGTATGGTATTTAAAAGTTACGCTAATGCTAATTTTATTACAAACGTTGTAAAAAATTTTTGAAGTTTGATTCACCTAAGTTTTCTTAACACGGATAAACGAATGAAACTTTTTTATATCGCCCTTAATTTTATCCTTTATCCCTCCAAATCGTCCCTTCTCAACCGCTTCCTTTCTTAAAACGTCACCCAGGCTCCTTGATATACTCTCAACCTCCACAGAACCCGATTTCGTCCTCTCTCCATGGTTTATCGTCTTTCTCAAGCTTATTGCTTCCCCAATATCATCTTTGACCCTGATGGTATCACCACGTGACTCACGAAACGCCTTCCCAAATTTCACTTCCTCCACGCCCGGCTCTT
Organism: Candidatus Syntropharchaeum sp.; assembly: GCA_016782355.1. Classification (GTDB taxonomy): domain Archaea; phylum Halobacteriota; class Syntropharchaeia; order Alkanophagales; family Methanospirareceae; genus WJOV01. The sequence continues at coordinate 8,739 of JADHYP010000016.1, forward strand.
TAAATTTCAGTTCACTGGCAGAAAGTTCTATGCTTTTCCTCGTTGCTTCTTCTATGTCTCGCTCTATCTCCTCATCGGTATATATTTTTATTTCTTCCCCTTCTCGCCCCACCACCGCCTCAGGCTTTCCCTCAATCATCCAGAGAATTGAGTTCGCAAACGCATTTCCCAATAGCGCCAGAAATCCAACGACGTAGAGAGCAAGAATATAGCTTATAAGTGGATAACGCCAGTTGTGCGGATAATTGGACGTAAAGATGAGAAGCGCAAGCAATGATGTAAACGCACTCGCACCCACAATACAATACCCGTATCGCGTCTGCCTCATCATCAGATTTATACCCGCTAAAATCAGCGTGGCTCCAACGCCCGTGAAAATAAAGGTAAGAATGATTTTTTCCGGCTCAGACCCATAGTGTATCCTGAAAATCGTAATAAACGTGGTACCTACGGCTAAGAGCACAATGCCTGCCGCAAAAGTCACCGAACCGACGTAATATATAATTGTACCACGATGCAATACGCCTGGTGAGCTTGTGTTAGTCATTAGACGGATAAAAAATGAAAAAAATGCAGGGTGTGGAAGAATTTACGAGTTTCACCGGATAATCTGTATAATATCGCTGATTCCTCTGCTACCTGCATCCACTCCCTTTAGTTTTGCATCCTCTTCTCTATCTTCGTATATCCCGCCGAATATCCATTTCGGCTCCACACCGGTCATTATCGCCGTTACCCTTGCCTTACCACTGAAATCCTCACTTATCCTCGCTCCCCATATCACGTTTGCATCACGATTTAAGTCGTAGGTAAGCAACTCTACGATGTCATTTGTCTCCTTCATCGTGAGATCTGACCCCCCGGTGATATGTATAAGAGCACCCTTCGCCCCTCGATAGTCCGCGTCCAAAAGCGGATGACTGAGTGCATCAGATACAAGCGATTCGGGCTTATTCTCCGCTTTCGTCGTCTCGCCTACGAGCATCACGGCAACACCGCCTTCCGCCATTACCGCTTTGAGGTCTGCGAAGTCGAGATTCACCAAAGAAGGTTTTGTTATCGTCTCTGCAATACCCAGTATTGTACTTGCAATCAACATATCCATTTTTTTAAAGGCATCATTCACCGGAAGGTTCCCCGCGTATTTTAGCAATTTGTCGTTCTCCAGCACGATAACCGTGTCCGTTACGTCTCTCAATGCCTCTATGCCCTCGGCTGCTCTTTTTCTCCTTATCCTTTCCGCTTCAAACGGGAAAGAGACCATGGCAACTACAATTGCACCTGCTTCCTTCGCTACTTCCGCAACGATTGGCGAAGCCCCCGTGCCCGTTCCGCCGCCCATTCCCGCAGTGATGAACACAAAGTTTTTGTCCGCTAACAATTCTCGTAATTCCTCCCTGTCTATTTCCGCAGCCTTTCTCGCTACTTCCGGAGAACCACCGGCTCCCAATCCCCGAGTAAGCGTTTTTCCTATCAATACCTTCTTTTCGCAGCTTATCGAATCCAGGTGCAGCTTGTCGGTATTTATGGCTATCCTATCTACACCACTCAGTCCTCCTAAACGCTCCAATCTGTCCATAGAATTGTTACCTGCTCCACCCACGCCAACTATTGCTATCCGTGGCACCCCAAACCAATCCTTTTCTTCGCTTTCTTCCACAACCATCCCCTCTGTACTATATCCTAACATTTTTTCCATTTTTCCACCTTTTCTTTTTCTATCATTTTCATACGTTTTCGTAATTGTCTTCTTAGGAAGAAGGGGTTATATAAACTTTTCGGTTGAGCACATTATAAATAGTTTCCAGAAAAGCTTATATAGAAAGGGAAAAAATAAATGATAAAAATTTCTTTTACATCCTCCGGGGGAGAAGAGGCGAGTTAAAATGGTGGAAAAATTTAACGAAAAGGGGAATGCGTTAGCTGCTGAATATTGGCGTTTGAAAGAGTTAAAAGGCAGCGAAACAGGCGGGAATAGGTTAGAAGAGATAGAAAAGCTATTGGAAAAGGGGATAGGGGGAAAGCTAAGGGAAAAATTGGATGCCGAAGCGAAGAAGCTGAGGAAAGAGAAGGAAGATAGAAGCACTGCATTTGTGAGATTAGAGGAAGTTAAAAAGGAAATATTAGAGCTAACGGCGGATTTAGCCCCTAATCTCGACCTCTTTGAAGATGGCTTCTTCCCCTACGATAGCGAACACGAGCCGATTTCCGAGACTTTTTTCTCCGCTCTTACCGAGATATTTTTTGGCACGCCGCACTCAAGTATTCAATTCAAAGTGGCTAATTTCTCTAAGGATGGAATAGAAATTCATTCGCGGGATGAGAATTCATCTTTAAATATCCTGGGGTACGTAGTGACGATAATACAGGAAGCAGCGAAGAAGATGCTCCGCGAGGAGAATAATATAGATAAAAGTTGTGAGCTACTCAAACAGAATGAATACGCTTTTATTGCATTGGGGACGTTGATCAAGGAAGGGAAGCGGCTGAGGCTAAAGGAAATAAAGGAAATTTCGCACCGGGAGGATAAGGCGTATAAAGAGCTTATGAGAGATACCTATGACCGGGAACTTGTTAATGGTGTAGAGTATTTGGTGAGCGATAAGTGGGAATATAACCTGGTGAAGGAATATAATGGGGAATACGAAGTGACGGACTTTGGCGAGTGGGTATGGCGGATTTGTAATGTCGAAGCGAGCGAAGAGGAAGGGAGAGGGGGAGGGAGAAGAAAAGGCATTTCAAATTCGAATTTGAATATTTGTAAGATACTGAAGTTTTTAAAAAGGTGAAGGGGGAGGAAAGAAAGGAGAGGAAATGAGGAGGAAGAGGGAGAAGGAAAGAGAAGAGGAGGAGAAAGTAGTTGCATACTTAAGATCACGACTGTTTCCGTGGAATTTCATTTTTGAGGACGTCGAAGAAGATGCGATAAAACATTTTGTCACGTATGCAATCCAAATTTGCGAGGGAAAGGGGATAGATAAGCGGTCTATATCGGTAGAGGGGGTGGAGATAAAAGAGTTGATTATAAAGGAAGTAAAAGAGGCGGTGAACGATTATCTATTTGATGCAAATGACCGCGATATGGTAAGAATGCATGGCGATTTCGCGGGTAGTTATCCTTTTGCATTCGCTCAATGTTTGGCGCATACAATTTTACACCGGCTTGGACTGGAGATGGAGGACGTGGTGGACGTGAACGCGATTAGTGAGTTACTGGGGCAGGATATAAAAGAGATAAAAGGGAGAGTGTTATTTATCAGGGACTTAATAGCGAAGAATGAAAATAAAGCAATGAAGATGTTTGGAAAATCAATTCTGGATAAAAAAGTCATAATGGCAGGAGGGGAGTGTATAGGAAGCGTGGGGGATATTGTTTTTGATGCCGGAACGGGGAACGTGGAGGGATTAGTGGTAAATCACCAAAAAGGCGCGGGTTTTAAAAAAAGCCGGATATCCATGCAAGACGTGCGTTTAAATATGTATAGTAAGAACATTGTTTTAAAATATTCAAATTACGATAAAAAATGAAGAGATGATTCTCTACCAACACATTTATATATTATGAGGAATGTTGGCAGTAATGAAGTGTATAAAGAAGAGAAAGGGGGAATAAAGTGAGAGTGTTTATGATAGGCTATGGGCAAGCCGGGGGAAGAGTAGCGGATTCATTTGTAGAGTTTGCTAACCGAACGGGGCAGAATTTCGTGGTTCGTGCATTGGCCATTAATACAGCGAAGGCGGATTTGCTTGGAATAACGACCATACCAATGGAAGACAGGCTGCTTGTAGGGGAGTCATTAACGAAGGGGCATGGGATAGGAGCAGATAACGAATTAGGGGCGAAGGTTGCCACTGATGAACTTTATACGATTCAGAGTGCAATAGACAAACGCGGGACACACCAGATTGATGCTTTCCTGATAATAGCAGGTCTGGGCGGTGGAACGGGTTCCGGAGGTGCGCCAGTATTGGCAAGAAGGCTGAAGAAGCTATACGAGGAGCCGGTTTATGGACTGGGGATTTTACCCTCGAAGGACGAAGGGAGCTTATATTCTTTAAATGCCGCAAGGAGCCTGATGTCGTTCGTGAAC
>JADHYP010000017.1 GCA_016782355.1 Candidatus Syntropharchaeum sp.
AGCAGCTGGAAGAAAGAATGGTGCCTACCTCACCAAAGCTATTTGCTCCTACACCTGCAATTAAAGTGGACGTTAAACGTGAAGTGGATTGGAATTACGGTAAAGAGCTGGAGAAGAAACTCAAAAAAGAATTGGATGGTCTTTATAAATCCATAACGATTACCGGTACGAACAGTATAGCCATCAGAACAACGCAAGAGAACCTGATGGAGGTTGCACGGAAGCTCAGGGACCAGATGAAGATGGACCATGTGAAGAGCGTGAATGTGATAGAAGTGCCACATGAACGGAAGTTTATTGTGGAGTACGTGGTTTCAAGTTATAGCGTTGAGGAGCTGATGCCCGTTCTTGTAACCGTTTTCACAGAGATAGGAGTAAAAGACGCGAAAATCCAGAGTCTTACTTCCTTATGGGAAAGCGCTAATTATTCCGAACGTGAAATGCATGAGTTCTTTGGAGTTTTGTTCGACGGAAACGAATGGATGGGAAAGAAGTTCATTCTTGCTCCTGACACACCGGACCTACCATTGAGAAAAGAATTCAAGATTCCTGAGGAACGGTACGTCTTTGAAAAAGGTGTAACTCCTGAGTTTATGGTCCCCATTGAGCCTCCAAAAGACCTGTATATCCCAATCTCGGAAGAATTCATAGAAGATGCTTATGAGAGTGACGAGATTATAGTTCCGATAGGACCCCATCATGCAGGAAGCGGACATCTCAGGGTGACTTTTCGGATAAAAGGGGACATAATCGTGGATGCCATTCCGGAACCGGGATTTGTGCACCGGTCAATGGAGAAGCTTGCGGAAAACAAGTTATACATCCAGAACGTTCCGCTATTTGAGCGGTTGGCGATAAATGACCCGGTGAACATGAACTTAGGATATGTCAGGACGATAGAGAAAGCGCTGGGTATTGAAGTTCCGGAAAGAGCGCAGTATTTGAGGACGATAATGGCTGAACTATCGAGGATAGAAGCATTCTACTATGACGCAGCGATATTTTCGCTGTTCTTTGGACATACGACGGGATTCATGTATTCTATGGCAATCCGGGAAATGATAATCGAAGCGCTGATGAGAATGACGGGGTCGAGAAGCGGTCCTTCTTTCCTGGTTCCCGGTGGGATACGGAGAGACATTCCGGATGACGTGCTCGAATTGACGGATAACATCACTTTTGCAATACATAAAAGGATGAAAAAGTTTGAGGATATATTTGTGAACAACCCGGTGACGATAGCGAGAGCAAAGGGGGTGGGGGTGCTGACGAAGGAGGATGCGATACGATGTGGAATGGTGGGACCGTTCCTGAGAGCGTCAGGGGTGAATTACGACATCAGGAAGATTGCGCCTTATGAAGTTTACGATAAGCTCGATTGGGAAGTCACAACGGGAGACGATGGCGATTGTCTTGGAAGGTTCTTAGGTAGGCTGGAAGAGATAAAGCAAAGCGTAAGAATCGTAAAGCAGGCGGTGGATGCCGTGAAAGGAATAAAAGGAGCGATTTTGAGCGAAGACGTCCTCGGCGAATACAAAGAGGCTGCGAGTGATATAAAGGGCAATTTCTTCAGAGTTTTTGGTGACCTGGTTCTTCCAAAGGGTGAATGGACTACCATTACCGAGGCAGGCAGGGGCACGTTGTTATTTTCGATTATCAGCGATGGTGAGTCAAACGTTCCGTACCGTGTGAGGGTGATGACCCCCTGCTGGATGAACCTGCGAGGATTTATGGAAGCGCTCAAAGGTGCGCGATATGCGGACTTCTGGGCAGTCTATGGCAGTTTTGGGTACTTCCCGCCGGAGGCGGATAGATAGGTGAGGAGATGAAAAATGATTGACATAAACGCTATCATAAGCACGATGATGAACAACCAGGTGAATATCCCCTTACTACAGCCGCTCATCGAGCCTTTGCTCGGAATGCCTGTGATAGGCTATCTAATTGCGTTTATACTGTGGAAACCGTTTTTTGTATTAATACTCATCCCGGGTTTCGCTACTATGGGTATCATGCTGCTTATTTTGCCCTGGATTGAAAGAAAAATGGTCGCACGGATGCAGTGGCGTGTAGGACCGCGTGAAATTTCGCCACGCACGAGGGGTATCGTCCAATTGCTCGCGGATACACTACGATTCCTATTTCAGGAGGTAATAATACATAAGGACGCCCATAAACTTTATTTCTTGCAGTTCCCGTTCCTTTATTTCATACCCGTGCTTCTCCCGCTACTTTTTATTAACGCTGGGACTGCCGGTAATCCTCTCGTTCCAATACAAACCGACTACGCACTACAAATAATGGTGGCGTTGATAAGTTTGATGCCGGTATTCATTCTGGGTGTGGGCTGGGCATCGAACAACAGGTTCGCATTTATCGGTACGGTTCGAGAGGCGTTCCTGTATTTCGCCTACGAAATCCCGTTTATTGTTATAGTACTCGCAATGATCGTCCTGTATGGAACGTCCAACACCGTAGGAGTAGTTAATGCGCAAAGCGGCGTATGGTGGGGGATTATCCAGAATCCTCTTGCTGCTCTCACCTTCTTCATTGCAATGGTGATGGCTACCGCACGGCTGCCTTTTGAGATCCCGGAAGCAGACCAAGAGGTATCCTTTGGACCTTTTGTCGAGTATTCGGGTATCGCATTTGGACTTGCGTATGTGATGGGGTATGAGAAGATGTACGTTCTCAGTGCGATGATGACTATGTTATTCCTCGGAGGCGGTAGTGGTCCTGAAATTTTAGGTTTGGGCGACTTATCCTGCGGTATTTGGTTCGTGCTAAAAACCCTGATAGTTCTGGTGATAATGGTTAACCTCCGTGGAGTGTATCCGCGGTATAGGCTTGACCAGGGTTTGAGAATAGGATGGGGTGCAATGCTTATCTTAGCCTTGGTTGCACTGGGATGGTCAATAGTAGTAATGGGGGTGAGATTATGAAGAAAGTTGCGACACCGGAATACGACATTAAAGACAAGCTAAAGTATCACGTATCTGCTCTGTCAACAGCAGCAAAGGAGGTAGTACTGCCATTGAATATAACTACGCATTACCCACGGGAACGGAAGAAAATGCCCGATTGTTTCAGAGGGTATATTCTCTTCGACCCTGAGAGGTGCATAAGTTGTTTTGAGTGTTCTTTTGTATGTCCGGCGAATGCGATCTGGATGAAGGAAGCACCAAGCGGGCGGTATTATCCCACGTTAGATTATGGTAAATGTATTTTCTGCCATTTCTGCGTTGATACGTGTCCCGGAGGAGCATTAAAGCAAACAAAGATCCACGACGTGGCATATAAAGACATGGACGAGATGTTCACGCTTACAGAAGAAATGATTGAACCGCCGGAGATAATCCGGGAGGATGAAGGATATGTGGAGTATGAAATAGATAAAGAGGATCTCTCGTTAAAACGGACGAAAGGTATAGACAAGCTTATTGTTGACGTTGCACCATCGCAAGGTGTTCCAATGGTGAGCCTGTGCGTAGAGCCTGAGAGCTGTCTTGGGTGCGGGATTTGTGAGGGGATGTGCGAAAGTGGTGCGGTTTCTTCTTTAAAGGAGGATGGTATGGTGAGGATGAAGATAGACGTGGATAAGTGCACAGGGTGTGGATTGTGTGTTAAGGAGTGTTCGATGCAAATACTGAGACTTGTGAGGAAGTGAAAAAAATGGCAGCAATAGGAGTATCAGAATGGGAAGTGAAGATTCCCGAGAAACCGCAGAAGGATAAATTGTATTTTGAGAATTTGAAAGCTAAGGTTATAGATACGAATTTATGCAGTCGGTGTTTGACATGCGCATGCGTCTGCCCCGTGGACGGAATAATCGCAACAGATGGAGTGGAATTTCCGAATTATGAAGAGGAATGCACTGATTGCGGTGCCTGTGTGCGTGTATGCCCGAGGTTTGTTTACGAGCCCAAAAGTGGCATGGGCGACTACATAGAATTCATTGCGGGGCGGTCGAAGCGGTTCAAAGGACAGGATGGAGCAATGGCAACAGAACTTATCGTGTCCGCGATGGAAATGGGAATGATAGACCGTGGTTTGTTTGTTGGCAGAGATGAACAGTGGGTGACCGAGATTTTTCACGTGCGAGACCCTGAACAGCTTGAAGTTCTCCCGTTAGGAGGAACAAAATATACGTTTGCGAGTGTGCTTCCCGAACTGAAGAAAGCGGCAAGGTTCACAAAGAAGGGTGTTGGTATTGTCGGAACGCCATGTATGGTTTCGGGAGTTAGAAAACTACAGCAGGAGTTCCCCTTTTTCCGTGAGCGGATAAAACTCGTTGTGGGTTTGTTCTGCACTGAGAATTTTCATCATGATGAGCTCACAAAATATCTAAAAGAGAAAGGTGTTGATTTCTCGAAACTCATTAAGACGGATATAACGATGGGTAAGTTTATCGCTACTATGACCGATGGTGAGGTGAAATTCAAGGTGAAAGCACTTGAAGAGATACTTCCAAGCGGATGCAACGTTTGCACGGACTTTACTGCGGTAGAAAGCGATGCGAGTGTAGGAAGCGTGGGCAGTGCAGCGGGATTTTCAACGGTGGCGGTGCGGGAAGAGAATGCGAAGAAGATTATAGATTTCATCAAAAAGAAGGGATATGCGGATTTCGGTGAGGCAGACCCGGCACAACTGGACTTCCTTATCGGGCATAAGAAGAAGCGGGAGGAGAATATTAAAAGGGATTAGTTAGCTCAGGTCCAACTTCTTCTTAATCTCCTCCAGTTCTATTTTATCCACTTGCAGCATATCCACTATCTGTGGTTCCGGGTAGTTTTCTATAAATAGCCAGATAAATTCTTCTTCTACGTGAGATAACCTTTCTTCTTTGATGAGTTCGCTAAGTTTTTCTACTTTTCGCTTTATGTCCTTCATGAACGTGCCTATGAGCACTGGTTTAACCGGTGCTAAGTGCTGCTTATGCTTAGTGCCTGCCTTTGGATGGCCAAACGTGTTTAACGTACGACCGATCGAATTGAATTTTAGCAAAGGTAAACCTTCTTTGGCACGGCGTGCGTTCTCTTCTTCATGTATCTCTTCTGCGGACATGCCGTTTTCACTGTTTAACCGCTCTACGTAACGATTCATCCAATGCTGTTTTGCTACTTCTTTCGTTTCTTCCATTGTTTCTGCTTTTCCTATTCCACATTATTACAATTGGTTAATATAAAGTTTACTGTTATAAATATTTATGCACGGCTTATGAAAGAGAAGAAATACGATGTTGTCGTGGTGGGAGCAGGACCTGCGGGCAGTATAACAGCGAAAACCGCTGCTGAAAAGGGATTGAACGTCCTTTTAATCGAGAGGAATCCGGAGATAGGCGTGCCGGTGAAATGCGCTGAGGGCGTAAGCAAAGAAATAGAGAAGTTCGTTGACGTTGATTCCAGATGGATATGCACGGTGTTTAAGGGAACAATCACATACGGTCCTGACGGCACGAAGGTGGTTTTATCGGTTGATGGTGTGGAAGATACGGGATACGTGCTGGAAAGGCGGTTATTTGATAAGTTTCTGGCAGAGGAAGCCGCGCGAGCAGGTGCGGAAGTGAAAGTTAGGACGCAAGCTTATGGTGTTGTTCGAGAAGAAGGGTATGCAAAGGGCGTGTATGCAAGAAGTGCCGGTGAAGATATACGTATTTCCGCGGACGTGGTTGTTGGTGCGGATGGCGTGGAATCAAGGATTGGCAGATGGGGCGGTATTGATACAAGACTGCGCTTAGCTGACGTTGTAACCTGTGCACAGTTCCTTATGTGCGACATTGAATTCAACAGGGACTATTGTGAAATTTTCTTTGGCGAAGACATCGCCCCAAAGGGGTATGCCTGGGTATTTCCCAAAGGAGAGGATAGTGCAAACGTAGGTGTGGGAATAGGTGGTGACGTTTCCGGTGAAAACCATCGTGCACGTGATTATCTAAACGCATTCGTAAATGATAGATTCCCGGATGGGGCGGTAATAGCAGAGATGTATGGTGCGGTACCATTGAGCGGGCCGACGTATGAAACGGTAGCAAATGGGCTGATTTTAGTAGGTGATGCTGCACGGCACGTCAATCCTATCACCGGTGGCGGCATCTTAGAGGCAATGCAAGGTGGGGCAATAGCAGGTGACGTAATTGCAAAAGCAGTGCAGGAAAAGAACTTTTCAAAGAGAAGGCTGCGCGAATACGAAAAGAGATGGAGAAAAGAGTTTGGTAAAGTTTTGGAAGTGGGATTGAAGATAAAGAATATCGTGTTGAACCTGAGCAGCCAGGAGCAGAACGAGTTTTTTCATGCCTTAGCAGGTGAAACGAGAATAAAGGAGTTCAGTGAACGAGCGTTATTGAAAGAAATGATAAAGAAGAATCCGCGGATACTCTTCAGCCTTGCGAAGTTCCTTTTATAAATAATCACGAGAAACTTTTTTAAAAAAGAAAAAGTATTTTGAGCAATTACAATGGAGTTATTGGCGAATGAAGTCGAACTGGTGAAAGAACTGTGTGAGCGGATAAAGGCAGAAAAAGAAGAGACGGAGCTAAAAATACTGGATATTGGATGCGGCACTGGAAAACTTGCCATATATTTAAGAGAAGCGACTGGATGTGACGTGACAGGAATTGACCCCGGGCGAGAGAGCATAGAAAAAGTGCGATTAAAATCGTCTTTAGTCACGTTTGAAGTGCAATCAGCGGAGAAAATGGCTTTTGCAAACCACAGCTTCGATTTTGTCGTATCGCTAAAGGCACTGCATGAAATGGCTAATCCGGAGGCTGCTTTAAGGGAATCGAGGCGTGTGCTGAAAGAAGGCGGGAGAATATTGGTCATTGACTGGGTAGGAGGTGTCGCACGGACAAGAAGTCATGCACATGCGAAGAAGTATTTCACGAAGGAGCGTTTAGAAGAAGTGCTTTCAGAAACCGGCTTCACTGGCATAAGAATTGAACTCAATAAAGAAGGCGAGTTGATGCTGGTGGAAGGGGAAAGGGCATAGTCTCAATTTATTATTCTATCGGTATAAACACCTTCCGTCTTATCTTAGGCAGCGTTATCCTGAGAATGCCGTTTTTAAACGAAGCAGCGGCTTTTTCAGGTTCAATCTTCTCTGGCAGTCTTATTTGTTTCCTGAAAGCCTGAAATGTTATTCTCTTCTGAATGCCGCCCCACCGCTCCCAGCAAACCGCATCGCTCATCTTCGCTATTACCTCTACCGAATCTTCCGTCGTATTTATCTCCACGTTCTCTTTCCTCACCCTCGGCAGGTCAAAGGTAACCAGTATCTCATCCTCTTTATCTTCCACTTCATATAACGGCTCTAAATTGCCGTCATAGCCCCATGTCGCCTTTAGCATCCTTCTTTCTATTTCCATTTCTATTCTATTCCTCTTTCCACCTCCTATCCTTTGATATTTATTGAACCTTTAACCATTAACTTAACGATACATGATGGGCATATCCTGCTCCACGCCCTTCTGCATCTCCGGAGCAGAGAGGTTTATCTGCCGCATAAGGTCGCGGGCTTTTAGTTTTATTTCCTCACCTTTTTCTAATAACTCACCTACGTCAATGCCTAATTTTAAAAACAGCTCAAGCGACTCAATTGCAGACGCCGCCGCACCCGGGTCGGGATACACAGGGAAGCATTGAGCGAGCAGAGAAATTGCATTCAAATCCCTCTTCCCGCATTCCCTTAGCATTATGGCATAAGTCCCTGCAATAAATCCCTCCTCCAAAAGCTCCATCTGCTTTTCCCTCAGCTCTTTTACTGCTGCTTCGCTGTTCCCCACGGCAAATACCTCTGGCTTACTTATGTCCACTCGGTTTTCTACCGGCAGCCCGGTTATTGGGATAACGAGTTTAGCGCCAATTTCTTTAATCCACGCAGTTAAAGCCCTCGTAAGTGGATAAATAGCGTTTGGCGGCACCACAACTTCCGATAACAGCACAATTACACTTCCGTTGCCGTATATGCCAAAAGGGTATTTTAATTTGCCTTCGTGTATTACCATAACAGGGGGAAACAAATCAGATTCGACGTAGCCTATTTCCTTATAACCCATCTTATCCACGATGTAAGACGCTGCAATCGTTCCCACCAGACCCACATCCGGCAAGCCCGCTATCACTATCGGATTTTTATGCTCTATCCCCTCCTCTTCCACTATCCTCACGACTTCTTCCATTTCCATTATAAAATGTTTTGCGACTTAAAAAGTTTTCAGCTCCTTCTCTATTATCCTCTTCGCCCGCTCCTCGAATTTGCCTTTTATTTCTTGCTTCTTCGGCAATATCTTTTTGAATGGACATTCATTGGGTCTAACTTCATTCTCCGGGCATACGCCAAGCGTGAAGCCCCGACACCATATATTCGAGAAAATAGCGGGGTACTCTTCCAGGCATATTTTATACATACGCATTGTGAGCTCTCTGATTTCCGGTGCCGCTCGGACACAGAGCCGGAGCATGAAGAAGTTTAACAAGCTCCGAACGTTCATCGTTACCACATAGTGCGTATGCAAAGCCAGCGGTAAGACATATCTCGCCTGTTCTTTCGCAATGCCGAGCTCTCTTAACTTCGTGTAGGCTTCCTTAGCGTTCTTCATCGCTTCCCTGTAAATCCTCGCTTCTTCCTCTTTCCCTTTTCGCTCTAACTCTCTCGGAACATAGTAGCCAAACCCCTTTTCTTCCATATACCTCGTGCTTCTCGCCGTATGCGATGCTATCCGGTGTTCTAACAATTCCCGGCTCAGCGCCACGCTTATCCTTGATATATCAAAAGTCAAATCGATATGCTCAAGCACGGATGAATAATCATTATCCACAATTAGCTCAACTATTTCCTTCGCGCTTTGCGTCGAAAAAACACCACTTACCTTCGCAGCCTCGGCAACCAAATCTATCCCTTCTTCCGTTACTCTAAGCAATTTTACTTCCATTTTCAAAACCCCGCAGTTTACACGTTCACCTTCTAAAATTCTTATTGTTCCTGATTTAATAAAGAAGAAGAAAAAAAGATAAACTTTAAAAGTTATCCGCACACTAAAAATATTGTTATGAAAATCAAGTTCAATGGCGAGACAGAGGAAGTCAGAAGTAAGAGATTATGCGATATTATCGAAGAGTTAAGTGGTGCATACAAACAAGGCAGTGTAATAGCCGTTATCTCGGAGAAGGAGAAAGTGGAGTTAAAAAATGAATTCGCTATAAAAACAGAAGTGAGAGAGGCGAGGATAAAGATTGTGAGGGGAAAAGAGGCTGAAACTGAAGCGAGGTCTTTATTCTACAAGGTTTATAGGAAATTCCGCAATGAAAGTGGCAGGATAGGATGGGAGAGTGAGGATATAACGGGTATTGGACCGATAGAGACGAATCTAAGCGTTGAAAAAAACGAGCATAGATACAGGAAATGGGACGTTTTCTTCGGTTTTGGCGGCTTTGACCCAGGCATGACATACCTTATGATAAGCAAGCGAGAACACAAAGCTGCTTATGGGACTGACGCCGATGCGGTAATTGGGAGATTAACGAGGGGGAGAAGCATTATTTCGGATTTGCACGAGGGAGATAGAATAGAGGAGATAAGTCCTATCGTAACAAAAGCAGAGAGGATTGGATTCGTCACTTCGGACTTGAATACAGAGATAGAGGAAGGGCAGGAGATATTCACATTTGCAAAGGTAAGACTACTTCGAGAAGCGGCGATGTCAAGTGAGCATTTCTTTTCGCTTACGAGAGACGGTATTTTCCACGTGGATGACTTTTCACATACTTATCTGGCTTCAGAATCTTTTAAAGGGCTTAGTTTGCCAGTTGAGAACATCCATTACAGGTCAAAATATTACCTGTCGGTAAGGAACACGGGGAGTGAGAAAGGGAAGGTATATGCATATAAGGAAAGCAGATTGCCTCATCCTTCTCATAGCGTGTTTGGAGAAATAATACAGGGCGGGGAATTGATGGATTACGCTCGGTCGGGTGATACTATTTACACGGTGACTGAGCCGAAGTGGATGATGGTGGTGGGAAAAAGTCAAAAGGAGGCGGAGGAGTTTTTTGAACGTGAGAATATCGAGCAGGTAAGGGAAGGGAATAAGAATGACGATGCAATTGTTGCGGATCTGGAGCCAGCGCTGACGATGGAAATTGTGGATAGGGGGGCAGTAAGGACGGTAGGAGTTGATGCGGAAGGCGTGTTTGAAGTGGAATTATATCACACGGAGGCACCTAAGACCGTGTGGTATTTCAAAAAGATAACAGGGTTGATTAACCGACCAATAGGGAATTTAAAAGTGTATTTCACTGCCCCGGGGATGATGGTGTTATTTCATGGGAATGCAGACGAAGCGGGCACACTTGTGCCGGAGAACTTGCCAAAAGAGGGGGTTAAAAAGGGTATACTCGGGGTTACAAATATGTCAAGGTCAAATCGCGGGATAATGGGAATCAGATTGAACGATAGCAAGGAATACGGACCCACTGGCGAGAGTTTCGATGGCGCTAACCTCGTCCTTTCTCTTTCTTCTATCACACCTTCAAAGTTGTCTTTTCTCAGCAAGCTAAAAGAAGGGGATGTGATTTACGTGAAGGAGAAGGCGTAGCATATCCCACTTCTGGTTCGCTTCCGCTTTATATCGCCCTTTTCGCCACGGAATAAGTCTCTTCCATCTCCTCTTCAGACGTTATGCCAACGCTTATTGACGCTGCATATCTGTAAATGAATTTGAACAAGGATTCGGTTGGTTTCAAGCTACCCGCGGCTAAAGGCTTTATCGCTATCACTTGCTTGTCCGTGGTTTCCAATGCCTTCAGCGTGCTTTCATAATCCGGGTCCATTGCATACCCAACGGGGTTTATGGGGGCAAGATATACATCGAAATCGAATCCCGCTTCGTCCATTTCCGCTATCGTATCGCCTGGGTAGTGAGTAGATGCAGCGGGTGACGCACCCATAGCTCTTATCTTCTTTATCCATCCATTTATTCTGTCGTCAAGCGCATCGCAAAAAAGAGCATGTATTGCTACTATTTCAGGCTTCAAAGGCTTTATCAGGTCCAAATCGTTATCGAATTTACGACCACTCGTTATCGTCGCCGCTATGAAGAATTTCTCGCCCGTTTCCTTCTCCGCTTCTGTCAACGCTTTCACCAAGGGTTCATAAACGATGAGCTGAACCGCGTTTACATCAAGAGTTGCGGATTTTATGAATAGTTTCTCCATGTTGCGTTCGTTATAAAAGAACATTTTTCGATATTCGTATGCTTTCCTACCAAACTGTGCGGCGCCAATGAAGGGCGAGGTTCCAAGCATGAGCTCTGGTATTCGTGCCTGCATTTTTAGGTTATCTCCGCTAAATTTTTATATAGCTATTACAATACTTATTAGTTATGAGCGTATCGGAAGAGAAGGAATATGAAGGATTTGTTAAGGAAGCGAAAAAAATAACGAGATGCGCAATGTGTGGAAAGGAAACAGATAATCCCAAGATATTTGGTAGAAAATTCTATTGCGATGATTGCTATTATATTGATGTGGAGATGGTAGGAGATGGCGTGGGTATATGAGGAGGGAAATCCTAAATCCTAAGCACCAAATCCTAAACAAATTCAAATATCTAAACTCAAAATTCAAAACAAACCTTTATAAAGGAAGATTTACTAAAGAACGCTTCGCTATTTTTGTTATTTAAATTTGATATTTGGTAAGTTATTTTATTGCAAAACTCCTGTCATTTATACCTTATGCTTCTTTTTTCATATCCCAATACGTATAAGCTAAAATAGCAAGCCCCATAACAGTTAAAGCGGCAAATGTTAGGGTGGCAGTGGTCCCCCAATCGAAAATAAACTCATTGATTAGAAGACCAAGAGTGCCGATGACGAGCCCCATCCTCGCCACACCCGATTAAAATTGGGTGCATCCTTGGTAGTTTGTTAGGCGTTAGAACAATCATTTCGTCTTAAATTTCTTCCATCTCAAAAATGCCATCTTCTGAATCAAAACTAAACTTAAAATGCCGCAAAAAACTCCAACCAACGACAGCATCGATTCCAACACCTGTCAAATCCTTTACAATCGTCTCCACATTCTCAATCTTAAATCCGAGAACTTTTACAAATCCAATCTTGATTAAAGGAGCAGAAATCATCCCACCGGCAGTACCAACAGGCACAGTTGCCGCCCTCCATGGCTCATAACCCATACCAACAGCATCCTCCAAAGAAATTACACAATAGGTTGAACCCGTATCAATAAGAGCATCGACATCTTTTACCGCCTCCGGGCCACCTATCTGTATCGTGATTATTGGTGGAATCCCAATCTTCCTACGAACGTTCAAAATAATACCGCCTTTGTCGGCACATCTCCTGCATACGTTTCATAAACATTTTCGTCATCCATCGCCAAATGAAGTTCACGATGTGTCTTCGCCTTTGCTACCAATTCGCCTGTCTCAGGTATCCCCTGTTCATCCCGATCTACAACCTTTATCGCAAGCCATAGACCCTTATACTTCCTTTTAAGATCTTCTATCTTTTGCGCTTCTTTTTTTGGTAGTTCTGGTATCTCGACCATTTTTATTCACCTCAACATTATATTATTCTTTTGGTTATTTATATATTGCACATACCACCTCAAAGCCCTAACCATTCCACATCGGGATAAATTGCGGGACATCCATGGTAGGTGTTAGGATTCACTTTTTATTTTGAGTGTTTTCACTTATAGCATTTTGGCAGAGTTTCGACCTCTTCCATTCTTTATCATTCATATATCATATCGTCTAAGCCCCA
>JADHYP010000018.1 GCA_016782355.1 Candidatus Syntropharchaeum sp.
AACGCCTTTCTTCGCCATTTCCTTTTAACTCATTGACCTATTGGCTTCTAACAGTTTGCCTAACGCATACCCGATTAAAGCACCAAGACCCATTAAGGCAATTGCCCCAAGAACTTTATCACCACTTCTCTCAACATCACGTTCTACTATCTCGCGCAGTTCATCTGCTTCTTCTGGTGTAATCTCATAATTTTTTAACTTTTCTAATAACTCCGTTCGCCTATCGGATGGATTGCTGGATGTTGGTATTTTATCTATCAACCCTCTAATAATACCATATAACTCTCTGAATGACGAATCTGTGGGGATATAATTGAGTCGTGTTTCTATTTTTGTCAGTCTGTGCTCGACATTGACAATAAATTTAAAGTACACAACAATTCCGCCAATAATCACAGCGAGAATGCTGATAATAGAGGCTACAAAGCTTGCAAGTGTTAAAAGGTCTTGAGGCATGTTTTTAACCTCCTTTTCTCTTTAATTTAATATTATCGCGTGTCTTATTTAAATGTTACTAAACTTGATAAATTTTTCTCTCTGCCGCCTTTTCCCTTTTTCTCTTCCACCTCTCTATCTTTTCATTCAGCAAGTGTTGGTCAACAAAAGCGAATTCGCCTTCTTCTCCATTTACGCCTCCCTCGTTTAGCAGCAGCGGTATTTCATCGGTAGAAAAAGCGGGAATGTCAAATTCAAAGAATTTATCCGCCGCGAAATGCGACAGCTCTTTACCATATATTACCGAAGCAACGCCTTTCTTCGCCAGTAATTCCGCTGTGCTTGCTCCCCCTCCACTGCCGTCCTGTAAGAATACAATGTCCCCCTTTTTTAACCCGTATTTCCTGTCCGTATCCAATATTGCAGCCCGGCTGAAAGATTTTATCGTTTTTATTCTTTTCCCGCCCTTCACCTTTACTTCTCTTTTTCCTTTTAGCGCTTCTATGACCACCCTTAGCTCTGCATTCTCCCCCTCCCTCGCTTTAACTTCCTCTCTCAGCCTTTCTATCTCCTTGTCCCTCTTCCTCATCCCTTCTGTTTTTTCTATCTCCTTCTTTCTCGTGGACCGCGTAAAATCGAGCTTCTGCCTCAAACTGCTTATTTCAAGTTCTTTTTCCCCCACCCGCACCTTTAGAGCTGTCGCGAGCCCCTTCATCATTTCTATCCGCTCATCTTTCGCTTTCATAATTCTGCGTAATCTGAGAATATCATCGCTTTCTTCACCGCACTTTTTCTCTTCCTGCTTCTCCTCCTCTTTCGTAACCTCCTTTGTCTCCTCTTTAGCACTGATTAATCGGGTTATCGCCGCACTTATGGACACGCCTTTAACCACCAATGCCTTCACTTCTTCTACGTCCACTCCCGCCGGCGTCTTCTTCTGCACCTTCGAGAATTTCTTCTTATATCCCCGGAATGCATTAACGCAAGCGGCTAATGCGTCCCTCTCATGCACATTTTTATATTCGTAGCCCTCGCCTTTCGTCAGTGCAACTTTCTCTTCCGTTGACAACGATTCGTCTAATTCGTGAACCGGGGAAGAGAAAATACTGCTTATCTTTTTTACCATCGAGGGCGTAGGGGTAACGTCAGAAGCGACTATCAAAGGTTTCCCAAGCGCTATTATCCGTGCTATCGCATCAGATACCGAATAATTTTTTGAGCTGAATACTTCTATTGGCTTTCCGTTAAGGTCGAGCATGGCTACGCCTACCGTAGTGCCGGGGTCTATGCCAACGATGGTGTATCTTCGTCTCACGTGTGAATATGCCATCTTTTAAATTTATTTTTGTATTATTCCTTTCTCGAATATATAATGAAAAAACCGCAAATTATTTATAACGTAAATGTTAAGTCATGTAAAAAGAAAGAGATAAGCAAAATAAAAGATAAGGAGGAATACACAAATGGGAACGTTATATGAGGACATAGTTGCTCATGGAGGAGAAGTTTTTGGCGAGGAGCACATGGAAACGCTCAGGGAGTGTGTGCAATGCGGTAAGTGTACGGGAAGCTGTCCATCGGGAAGGAACACGGCGTTAAGGACGAGAAAGTTATTTCAAATGGCTCTTGTGGATTTGCGTGAGGAGATTTTTAATGCCCCGGAACTGTGGTTCTGCTCGACATGTTACACCTGCTATGAGCGATGTCCAAAGGGAGTGAAAACAACCGATATAATAAGGACGATAAGGAACTTAGCAGCGAAAGAGGGGCACATGTCTGTACCACACAGGATGATTGGCGTTTACGTGCTGAAAACCGGTCACGCAGTGCCGATAGGTGCAGACCAGATGAAGCTGAGGGAGGCGGTTGGTCTCGAGTCGCAGCCTCCGACCACGCAGAAATACAAAGAACAACTGGAACAGGTGCAAACGATATTCAGAACAACCGGATATGATGCGATGATTGATTTTGATTGGGATGCGATGAATTTAAAGGGAATGGAAAAAAAAGGAGGTAAGAAATGACGGAAGAATCGAAAACATACGCTTATTTCCTCGGCTGTATCACGCCGAACCGGTATCCTGGAATAGAAGCGGGGACGAAGAAGATACTTAAAGAGTTTGGGATAGAGACGAAGGAGATGATGGGTGCTTCCTGTTGCCCAGCGCCGGGTGTCTTCGGCTCTTTTGACATGCATACGTGGCTTCCTGTTGCAGCACGAAATCTCACTATCGCGGAGGAGATGGACCTGGAGATAGTCGTGACGTGCAATGGTTGTTACGGCTCACTTCAGGAAGCCGACCATTTACTGAAAGAGCACCCGAAGTTAAGAGAAAAGACAAATGAGATACTGGGTAAATTCGGTAGAGAATTCAAGGGGACTACGGAGGTGCACCATTCAATCGTGGTTCTTCACGACGTTATCGGATTGGACAGGCTAAAGGAGCAGATAAAGAAGCCAATGAACGATGTGAACGTAGCGGTGCATTACGGCTGCCATTTCCTCAAACCGCGAGAGGTGCGAGGACACGGTTCTTCCGAGACCCCTTATATCTTAGAAGACCTTATGAAGGTAACAGGTGCGAAGACGCCAGAATACAAGGACAAATTGATGTGCTGCGGTGCTGGTGGTGGAAACCGAACTGCCGACAGTGTTCAATCTCTGGAATGGATGCGTCAGAAATTGGTGAGTGCGATAGAAGCGGGATGTGATTGCATGGTTCACCCCTGTGCGTTCTGTCATTTGCAGCTCGACCGGGGGCAAGCGGAGATGGAACAAGCTTTCGGCGTATTCTTCAATTTCCCCATCCTCTTCGCCACGCAGTTTCTCGGTCTCGCAATGGGGCTCAGCCAGAAAGAACTGGGATTGGACAACCAAACTACTACGATGCCCGATAAGTTACTAAAATAGAAAAGAAAAAAATTTAAATCTTTTCTCTTTTTTCTCTTTTTTGAACTACCAGAGTTTTGTAGGTCGCGGTAACACAGCCTTGAATTGCCCTTTTTTCTGCCTCACGGCACGCAAATCCTTCTCCTTTTCCGTTATTTTATTTATTATTTCGGTCCTCTGCGTCTCTTCCGCTGCGCTTTTAAGCTCGCCCACTAAATCGCCTATTTCCTTTATCAGCGCCACTATTTCCTCATCCTTTTCTTTTATTATTTCATCCGGTACTACACCCATTTTATCACCCCTCTTTTGACTTACTTTAATTTCAAAATTCTAATATTTATATTTTTCTATTTTTTCCTTTACTCTATCCTTTCAACACAATTTCTATGTGAACGTCCTTGGGTATGGGAATGCGCATAAGTTGTCGTAGTGCTCTTTCATCCGCTTCCAGATCTATCAACCGCTTGTGTATGCGCATTTCCCAATGGTCCCACGTAGGAGAACCTTCACCATCCGGGCTTTTTCTACACGGGACCCTCAACTTCTTTGTAGGAAGAGGGATAGGTCCCGACATTCTAACACCCGTAGTCTCTGCTATCTTCTTCACCTGCTGGCATATACCATCCAATTGTTCATGATCCGTGCTCGATAGCTTTATCCGTGCTTTTTGGTTCATCGCCCTTTCCATTTTGCTTGTCTTTAGTTAGTCTATTTGCTTCGCTTTCTTTGCCTTCGCTCACTTCTCCTTTATGTCCATCACCATGCCAGCGGCAACGGTTTGCCCCATGTCCCGGACTGCGAACCTGCCGAGATGCGGTATCTCCTTTACACGCTCGATAACCAAGGGTCTTGTCGGTTTTACCTTTATTATAGCGGCATCGCCTGCTTTTATGAAGTTGGGGTTCTCTTCTATTGTTGCTCCGGTCTTCGGGTCCAACTTCTTTGATATTTCGATTATCGTAGATGCCACTTGAGCAGTGTGGCAGTGGAAAACCGGAGTGTATCCAACAGTAATTGCACTGGGATGCTGGAGGACGACTATCTGAGCAGTAAACTCATCTGCAACCGTTGGCGGGGTATCTACATGACCGCAAACATCTCCTCTCCTTATATCATTCCTGCTTATCCCACGAACGTTCCAACCGATATTGTCGCCAGGAATCGCTTCTGGAATCTCCTCATGGTGCATCTCTATTGTTTTCACCTCTCCTTTCATACCCGGCGGGTTGAAAATCACGGAATCGCCTTTCTTTATCTTTCCTGTCTCCACTCTTCCTACTGGAACGGTCCCAACACCTGTTATTGTATATACATCCTGCACCGGTATCCTGAGCGGAAGCTTAATAGGCTTCTCCGGCACTTTCATGAGGTCCATCGCTTCTAAAAGGGTAGGTCCGTCGAACCATTTCAGTTTATCACTGCGCTTCGATACATTCTCTCCATCAATTGCAGAAACGGGAATAAGCGTGATGTTCGCTTCCTTGTATCCCACGACCTTTAGAAGGTCTAAAAGCGCCTTCTTTAACTCTTCGTATCGTTTCTGGTCGTAATTCACCCTGTCCATCTTGTTTATAGCGATAATCAACTGACTCACTCCTAAAGTTCTGGCTAAGAATACGTGCTCCTTTGTCTGCGCCATTATTCCATCCTTGGCATCCACCACCAACACCGCTGCATCTGCCTGTGAAGTCCCGGTAATCATGTTTTTTACGAAATCCCTGTGACCGGGGCAATCCACAATCGTATAATAAAACTTATTGGTATCAAACCTCTGGTGAGCAACATCTATGGTAATGCCCCTCTCTCTTTCATCCTTCAAAGTATCCATTACCCAGGCATACTCGAAAGTCGCTTTTCCCATCGCCGCTGCCTTTTTCCTGTACTCCTCTATCACATGTGGGTCTATTACCCCTGTCTCCGTCAGCAACCTTCCCAACAGCGTTGACTTACCGTGGTCTATATGACCTATCATTGCCAGATTCATGTGCTCTTTCTCTACCATCTATCTTCTTCTCCTATTTTTCCCTTCTCTTCTAATCTACAAACCATATTTATTATATCCTTATTTATTTCTACCTTATCCTATTTTATTTATTCTATTCTTTAATATTCTCATGTTCGCTTTTTAAACTTTTCCCATATACAATAAACAACGCAGATGAAACCGAAATCCGATTGTATCGCTTGTTTGGTGGAAAGGACGAAATATGAGTGCGATATGGCTTTTAACGAGGATAGAGAAAAAATCCTTGCACTGAAGGAATTTATTGCTTTTCTCGTGGAGCATCTCGGCGAGGGTGGGAAGTCGCCTGCTTTTTTTGGTACTGAAAGGGAGAGGATAATAAAAAGGCGAAGTGGAACGAAAGACCCTCATAGAGCGGTGAAAAAGAGAAGCAACGAAGTTGCGAAAGAACTGCTTCCCGAGGCGTATAAATTTTACGATGCTGCTGCGAAAAACGGGAATGAAATAGAAGCTTTGATACGAATAGCCGCAGCAGCGAATTCAATGGAATATGGTGTAAAGGGGTATTCATACGATGACGATGTTTTTAAAGGTGATTTCGTGCACACCTTGAATGAAAAACTTAATTGGGATAGGGATTCGATAGTATCCGCGATAAAGGAGCGAGACGAGATTTTGTATTTGACGGACAATGCAGGCGAGGTGTTTTTTGATGCGTTTGTGATAAAGGAGTTGATGGAAATGGGTAAGGAGGTGGTTGTATCGCCGAAGAGCGCCCCTGTTCTGAACGATGCCACGATAGAAGACGTGAAGGAGGCGATTACAAGCGTGGGTATTCCTAATTCCGGTTTGGGGGATGGGATAGAGGTAGTTCCGAGTGGCGCATGCATAGGCGTCTCATTAGAAGAGGCGGGAGAGGAATTCCGGGAGATGTTCAGCGATGAGAAATATTTGGTGATAGCGAAGGGGATGGGGAACTACGAGGCGATTTCGGAGTTTGAAGCCGAGCCGGAATTGAGGTTGCGAGGCAGGGTATTATACGTTTTTAGGGCTAAATGCGAGCCGGTAGCGAGTAGCATAGGAGTAAAAAGAGGGGAGCTTGTTGCTAAGCTCGTGTAAGTAACTCGAGAGAAAGATGAAGAACAAAGAAGAGATTCTTTTATCCGCGGATGAGAACAAATTCAGAGCAGAGTTAAGGGATTTTCTTGTGAGAGAGGATGCGAAAAAGATAGAGCAGGAGATATACGAAAGGGACTTTTATCCGCGGGAGTTCTACGAAAAAACGGGCGAAGAAGGCTTCTTAGCTCCGGTGTTGCCGATAGAATATGGTGGCAGGGGAAAATTGGTATATGAAGCGATATTAGCAGAGGAACTTGGTGCCGCTTGCGTGCCGCTTGCGTGGATACATTCCACTTCCTCTTACGTGTATGCAACGATTGCCAGATATGGCAGCGAGGAGCAAAAGAAGCGATATCTGCCTGCGATGAAAAGAGGTGCTAAGATAGGTGCGATTGCGATAACCGAACCAAGAGCGGGGAGTGACGTGATGCGTATCGAGACAAGGGCAGAGCGGAAAGACGGTGCATACGTGATAAGTGGCGAGAAGAGGAACATAACAAACGGGAGCCAGGCTGACGTGCTCTTAGTGTGGGCGATAACGAATCCGGAAGTTGACCCTGCGGTGGGTATGAGCGTATTTATCGTAGAGCCAGGCGCGGAAGGGTTTGAAGTGGTGGAGGATTATAAGTTGTTGGGTGGGTTTCCGGGAACTGTGAATTCTCATCTTCGGGTTGATGCGATGAGCGTGCCGGAGGAGAACATACTTGGCAGACCGAATGAGGGGGCGAAGATAATGTTCGATGAGCTTTCCGTTGAGCGAGCGTTATATGCGGCGATGCTGGTGGGAGAAGCGAGACCGGTGCTCGAACTTGCGGTTGGCTATTCGATGGAGCGGGAGCAGTTTGGAACGTCCATAAGTCGTTTCGAGGGAATAAGTTTCAAAATAGCGGATATGGCGACGAGGTTAGAAGCTGCTAAGTTGATGGTTTATCATACCGCGAGGTTGATTGATGCGGGGTTCGATGCGGAGAAAGAATCGGCGATGTCAAAACTGCTCGCTTCTGAGGCGTTCTACGAGGTGGCGCATAACACGGTGCAGATACTGGGCGGTAGAGGACTCAGCGATGAATATCCTGCGGAGTGGGCGTTCCGAATGGCGAGGTTGTCAATGATTCCCGCGGGGACGAACGAGATAATGCGGTTTATCGTGCAGCGGGAAGTGTATAAGGAGCATAAGCGCAGGAGAGAAGGACGAGAGTGATGCAACGTTTGATGTTCAGATTCTTAGAGTAAAAGATGTTAAAGAAGTATAAACATGCTGCCTCTTTATGCGTTCTTTACAGATGTTTTCTCTCCTTAATCTTTTTTATACACCGAATTTCAAGATCAATACATGTTTGTGGGCATGGAAAAAAATGAGTTCTGAAATAGAAGATTATAAAGAAGCGAGAAGGAAAGTAGAAAAGAAAGATGAAAAAATAGGCTTCTTTATCCATCTTGGAATCTATTTAGTTTTTAACGCTCTCATATTTCCGGTAATCAATCTTGTATATACACCAGAAGACCTATGGTTTCACTATCCCATAATCATTTGGGGAATTGGAATCTTTGGAGTTCATTTACCGTTGGGATTACTTCTTTTTGATAGATGGTATAACAAACAGGAGGAGAAAATAAAAGAATTATTAAAAAGGGAGAAGTAAATCTTTATTTATTACTTTTCACGCTAAAAATATGACTTTTTTGACAGGGGGGACTCATTGCGAATATGATTTCGACACCACATGAACACCAACGATCATCGGATACGCACCGTATTCCAGCCTATCAGCGCTATAATCCGTATAAGTAAGCCCGATAGCGAGATATGTCTCGTTTTTCCTCAAATATCTGAGCATTCGCAGCCCATAAGTCCAGCGATGTTTCCTTTTCAATTCGTTCCAGGTTTTGTAGAAGGCGTTGCATCTGCATGACCATCTTCGGTATATCCTGCCTGAGGCATCTTTGAAATTAAAACGAATGTATTGCTCGTAGCCTTTTCCTTGCTCCGTTTTCTTTCCCGCCTTCTCTTCATACACGTGCAAAATGCGTGGCTTTATCAACCCTAAACTCCTGCCACTTTTAAACACCGAATCCACCGAAGCATCAACGTTCCTTTCCAGGAATTCTTTTTTCTCTTCTCCATTCAGTTCCCTTTCCACGCCTTCGCCGTAAACAAAAAATCGGTCCTCCTTCCGTGGACGCTTGCCTCTCCACGCATCAACGTATATTTTTGAGATGCAAAGATTCTTGAAATTTTCTTCTTCAGAACTGAAGACATCGGTTTCATAAACGCCTTGCGGTCTTATCCAGTCCCCGTTTCCGTCTATGCCTGCGATGCAGACCTGCCCCTTCTCAGGTCTTGCAACTGCCAATACGGTAAGATTCTGTGCGGGTGCATGGCTCAACGCAGCGATATTCGCAGGAATTTTGGTTATTCTCGTGTATTTCCCGGCATTTACTCTTTTCTCGCCTCCTCTCCGAGCTTCAGGAACACGCACGTTCTCTATCCTCAGCGTATCGCCAGCTTTTATCTCGCCACGAATAACAAGCTCTGCTTTATCATCCCAGAGGGATACCCTCCTGTAATCGAGTTCATCTGCTATTATGAGGTCAGCAACTTTTTTAGCTTCATCACTAACTTTGACTTCTTTAAAAGGTAGAATCCGAAGCACTTTTCCGGTTATGTTTACCATTGCCGAAACAACTGGTTTTAAGTTGGATTAATAGATTGATAGTATTTAAAGATTTTTTCAGAAAATAAAAACAGGCTCGATGGTAAACTGGAATAAACTCGAGATTGTCTGGGATGCGTGGAATAAAAAGCATGTTCTTAAACATGGTGTTAAGAAAAAGGAGGTTGAAAATGCGTTGAAGGGAGAGATATATGTAAAAAGAAGTGGAGAAGTGTACGGTGTAATTGGCGAATCATCTGGGCGGATTCTTTTCATTGTATTGGCTGAAAGAGATGGAAATAAAGTATATCCAATCACTGCTCGTGATGCAGATGAGAAGATGAAGAAATTATATAAGAAAAGAGTTAAAATATAAATAAAAGGATGAACGAAGAAGTAATTAACAAATGGAAGGATGTATCGCCTGAGGATATAACCTCCAAACCAAATTGGGAAGAGGGTTGGGAGCTTGTTCATGCTGATGTTGTGAAAGTGCATGACGCAAGCGAAATATTGAAAGATTATATTGGAAAAAGGTTTAGACCTAAAGCGAATTTTATTGCTTTCATTAAGGAAAAAACAAGGATTAAATTTTCAGAAACGAAATCGTATGACGCCTTATTTTCCGAAATAGAGAAAAAGATAGGAAAAGAGAAATTCTTTTCAATATTGGGTATTAAAGACCTTGAAGAAGCAGAAATACGTTCCCAACTGGCTGATGTATTTTATAAAGCCTTAGTCGAGACAACATGGATGCATCAGTTCTCGCCGCTTTATGAAAGACTAACTGGCGAAAAGATAAAAATAAAACGTAAAGTTGAGAAGAAAGAGCCTGCATATAGATTGGCATTCAGTGTTGATGAAAACGAATTTATTGACGCTTGGACAGACCTTTATAAAGGAGAAGTTCTTCCCCCTGTTATCCCTTATAAAAATATCGTGATTGGACCCCTTGGCTGGTTAAAATCGCTCGAAAAAAGAGAAAAAGAGATGTTCGGGCTAATTTTTGGATTGCATTCCGATATAATTCGTATCATAGGTGATAAATTTGATCCTGAGTCGCAAGATATTATAATCGGAGCTCTATTAGGTATTATAGAACAAATTGGCAACGATCCCAACAAATTCGAGCTACAAGATGTAATAGGTAGAGAGGCATTAAAACATCTTAAAGAGGTTGAATCTGAACAAGATGAAAATATACGTTTTGCAAAAAGCGTCCAAGTGATTCATGTATATCTAAATGATGAAAATCTTATTTCTATCATAAATGAACTTATAGCAAGCAAAAAGATATCTGGTCCAAAAATTCACGGATTATACGAACGATACCCATATTCTTTTTCTGATTGGATTATAACGAAATACGGGATATTTAAACAAGATCCGTCATGGAAAAGAAACCCAAATAAAAAACTTTTTGAACTTCTCCAAAAAAAGTTTAAAAAAGAGGATCTTGAGCCTGAATTGAAACATTATCAAGGAGACTCCCCGATGAATCTTCTTGCGTATTGTGTAAAAGAGAGTCCAAAGGAAATATTAGATCGATTGATTGGTGGCATTCCCGACTTACGGAATATTGCAAAGAGATTAGGCATTCCTGCTGCAAAAATGATAGAAAGCAAAGATGAACTGATAAAATTGATTCTTTTGCGTTTGGGATTCAACATACCACCAACTATTGTTGGGATATCACAATACAGAAAATTGTTAGATGAATACCTTTCCGACATCAATAAAGATAAACCGGTTAAAG
The DNA here is from genome assembly GCA_016782355.1 of Candidatus Syntropharchaeum sp. Classification (GTDB taxonomy): domain Archaea; phylum Halobacteriota; class Syntropharchaeia; order Alkanophagales; family Methanospirareceae; genus WJOV01. The sequence continues at coordinate 10,818 of JADHYP010000018.1, forward strand.
GAATAATGCGGGATGTTTATGTGGAAACTGAAAATTTGCTTCGTGATTTATCATACTTTTATATATGTTGGTACAGCAAGAGCACAGATGTTGAAAAGATAAATGAAATGGTTAGTGAACTCAATATATCCGATAAACCCTTTCAGCGGCTCACACTTGGCGAGCACATAAAACTGATAAGAACTTTAAATACAAAAATCGAAAGAGATCACGCATTGAAAAAGAGGTTTTCAGCAGATTTTGGCAAAGACCGCATCCTTCCGAAGGATAAAATGGATATCTTAGATACGATATCGGCATACCGGAAACCATTTATTCATCCAGATACCGATGAGACGCTCCCGGATCGTGAAACGTGTGTTCAAATTGTTTCTGATATCCAAAACTTCTCCGACTACATTGAAAAGGAAGGGATATTTCCGTTGGTTATACAAACCAAGCGTGATGTCACTGATGAATATGGTATATCTCATTATGAAGTAGTTGATGATAGAGACAATGAGTGGTGGATACACAAAGGCAATGTTTGGTTAGACGTTCCTAAGTTATATTTCATGCACTCAGCAACAAAACCTGTTGCTATCCGGCCTGTTATAATCGAAAAGATATTCTAATCCAAATAATAAAATGTCTGTCCCCGCAAAACATAAAAAAGGAGCAAAGAAGCATTACAAATGTGCCATACTCACGATAAGCACCTCTAAATACTGGAATAAAGAAAAAGGTGAAAAAGACATCGGCGACCTATCAGGCGAAATAGCAAAAGAACTCGTGACGAGAAACGGGCATGAAGTGGTTATTTACGACGTGCTGCCAGATGACGAAGCTAAAAACCCCCAAAAACGATTTTTTGCCTCCTCGGCTCGCCAGATACGGTTAGATCGGCACTGACCGAGATAATCATGCCTGAGATAGCGCATATAATGAAGCACGTGCGAGAATAATGTCCATGCCCCCTCATCTAAGTAACCCCACAAAAATTCTGGCTTGGAAAATCCTAAATCCTAAGCACCAAATTCTAAACAAATTTATAAGTGCACCGGATATTGAGCAGTTACCGCACCCATGTCTTATAGTATAAAGACCATTCTCGTTTATATCTTTTAGTGCTCTTTATTATACAATTAGACAATTTACTATGCAAAATAGAAAGATTTAAATAACGATTCACAATAAAAGAATATTTATGTATAAAAAAATGTTTGGTAGTATAAAAAATATAGGAGGGGGATTAACGTGGGAAGAAGAACCATAGCCAGCTTAATAGCTATCGTAGCAATTGCAGTAGCTGTGCTGCTTGTAGGGTGCATAGAAGAAGATGCAAAAATGACCACAATAAACATGGGTCATCAGCCAAGCACACACCAGGTCGCCGCGATATTAGCAGCCGAGAAAGGATGGTGGGAAGAGGACTTGAGCAAATTTGGTATAGAAGAAGTAAAACTCCATTTATTCCCTTCAGGACCTCCGGAGATGCTTGCGATGCTTGCTGGCGACCTCGACGTAGCTTACGTGGGGACTGCACCGCCTATTGCTGCCATATATGAGGGTTTAGATGCAAAGATAGTTGCAGGTGTTCAGACACAGGGTTCTGCAATAATTATCCGCCCGGAGTTCGCCGACGACTATGAGCGTGAAGGTCCCGCTTCTTTAAAAGGGAAGACAATAGCAACATATCCACCGGGTTCTATTCAATATACGGTTCTTTCAAAATGGCTCTTAGACCATGGGATAGACCCTGAAAAGGATGTAGTTATAAAAGCAATGGGACCGAGTGATGCCGCTTCTGCTATTGGAGCAGAACTCGTAGATGTTGTCTTTCTACCCAGTCCTCACCCTGCAATACTCGAAAAGGCGGGCACTGGAAAGATCGTTGAATGGTCGGGCAATATATCGCCAAACCACGCATGCTGTTGTCTGGTTGCGAGTGGAGAA
>JADHYP010000019.1 GCA_016782355.1 Candidatus Syntropharchaeum sp.
AAATCTATTAAAAGGTGTGAGCTTACCAATCATAAACCCAAACACAACCTCAAATTCTTTATCAAAAAAGGTTGATACCGTGGAGCAATCCAATACAACGCTCTTCTTTGGCTTTAATACACCCTCCTCTAACCCCTTGCAAATTTCACACTTGTTTACATCCGCAGCGATAGGAAAAATACCCGATTCGTGCAGTGCAATAGTTGCACCACCATTGCCACAGCCGATCTCAAGCGTGTTCATATTTTCTCCTATGCCCTCACCACTGCTATTTGCGCTAAAAATTAAAAAATCAGCCAATACCTTTTTTAATGCCTCTGTCCGTTCCCGCGGATAGAAACTTGCATCCTTTAAATCGCAATCGCAAAACAGTCTGTTTACTAACCCAACGGAATAAAATTCAATAACGCCCTCACGAAATTTTACCCGCTCCACCTCTACTTCTCGTTCCTTATCGCCTTTTATCTCGCTTGCGAGTGCCTCAAATTCTTCTTTACTTCGCTTATCCGCGATGACGTCCGTGAAGATAATCCAGAAGCCCAGACTTTTGTCATATATGGCAATGCCAATCAACTCTTTATCCTCCCCGCTACTCCCTGCAAATATCCTTATTGCTTCTACCACGTCCTCTTCTTTGACCTTACCCAGATATTCAAGCGTTCTGCCTATCCATTTCTGATTTGCATAGCTCTCTTCTACCAGCGTGAAATTGCCTATTCCTAATAAATCATTTAATTCCATCTTTTCCTAATTTATATCCTGTAAACGTAAATAAAGGGGCAGCTAATATATTCGGTGTTACTATCTCGCAATCAAACCCATTATCAATAAGATACCTCCTAAACGGTGTGTCGTTATCCCATAACAATGCTATTTCTATTTTCTTCATTTGTTTTTGTACATAAAGTATAACTTCCTTCTCTAAAATTTAAGACGCGGATTAACACGGATTTACGCGGATTTATTTAACTTTAACATTGTTGATTTTTATCATCTGTGTTAATCTGCGTTAATCTGTGTCAATAATTTATTTTCACTCTTTTTTAAGAAAGAAATATTTTTCACCATAAACGGTCCCTCTCGCTTGTAGCCAAACCGTTCATAATATTCTCGCACGCCTATCCCGCTCATCACTGCCATTTTACCGTATTCCTTATCAAGTGCCATCTCCTCCGCTTGCTTCAACAATCGTGCCCCGTAGCCGCGATGCTGCCAGCTATGCTCCCTTTCCTCGCCTACCGGAACCAATTCGCCATACACGTGCAGGTCACGAACCAGAGCAGCGTGCTTCAACTCCGCCCTGTGCGGCTCGCTGGGAAACCGCAACCTCAAAAGCGCTATTAAAATGTCGTTCTCAACGTCTTCATAAGAAAGGAAACATTCCGTGCCGTTACATGCCTCGTATCTCTCAGAAAAAAACTTTATATTGCTATCGTCAGCGACTTTACCATTCAAACGAGAAAGACCCGCCTCTCTGCACCGGATACACCGGCATTCATAGCCCATCTCGTGCAGCTTTTCCTTCGCCAATTGTCTTAAATTACTCTTCTTCACGCCCGCTTCTATGAACTGCGCTGGAATATCCCTTTGTATCCTTTGTATCCTCACCCACTTCGGAATTATCCTTTTCGCATAAGCGATTATCTCTATCGCTTCTTCCTCACGAATCGGTTCATACTCGCCACTTTTCCATTGTTCATACAACTTCGTCCCTTTTACCACCAGCGTGGGATATATCTTCAAATAATCGGGCTTGAAGTTTGAATCACGGAAGATGCGTTCGAACATTTTTTTATCCTCTTCCGGAGTAGAGCCGGGCAAACCGGGCATCACGTGAAAGCCTACTTTTAACGCACTATCGCGCGCCCTTCGGTTCGCCACTATCGAATCCTCTACCGAATGCCCTCTACCCATATTCTCCAGAATCTTGTTATTCACTTGCTGCACGCCCAACTCGACTTTAGTGGCTCCCAGCTCCAGCATCCGGTCTATCTGTTCCTCCTTCGCATAATCCGGTCTCGTCTCGAATGTAATACCCGTGTTCCTTATCTCTCGCCCTCGCGCTTCTCCAAACTCCTTCATCGCCTCCAGACACCCGCCCACAAACCAGCTCTGATAATCCAGCGGTCTCGCAGTTAGCGTGCCACCCATCAGTATCAACTCAACCTTCTCGAAATCGTGCCCTATTTCATCCAGTTGACGTAGCCGCACTTTCACTTGCTCGTAGGGGTCGAAGCCGTGCTGAGCAGCGCGAAGAGCAGCCGGTTCCCTACCTACGTAACTCTGCGGCGACTCGAAATCCGAGAACGGACCACCAGGACACATTATGCACTTCCCATGCGGACATGGATAAGGCGAAGTCATCACCGCAACCGGGGCAACGCCCGAGGCAGTTCGCATTCTCTTCCTCTTTAACCGCTCTTTTAATTCATTCCGGCTTAATTTCAGCACGTCTGAATGCCTCGGAATGCTACGCAGCCCATATTTCCTGCTTATTTCCTTCTTTAACTTATTTATGCCCTCTGCTTCACTTATTCCCCTTTCCGCTACGACGTCTGCTATCTCCTGGCATGCGTTCTCGTATGCATTCGTATCTGTTGCCATTGTGCTTCATTCATAATTCACACGTATCCGCTCAGTTCTTCTCTTTCCCTCTCCCGCGCTCTTTCTTCCTCTCTACTCTCTTCCCTTTCTCTCGCTCTTTTCTCTTCTGTCAGCCCCTTTTCCACTCGCCTTCTCTCCTCTAAATCCGATGTATCAACTCTAATCCCCAATATCTCACCCACTTTTTCCAATAATTCCTTCGCCGCATTAAAATCCGGATATTCCGGGTCTATCAAATTTTGTGCCGTATTTGCGAATAAACATACGCCTTTCAGCCCCTTCTCACGTCCTATTGCAACCACAAGCCCGGAAAAGCCTATAAAACTATCCACTTTTGTTTTCTTAATTCCGTATTTGTACGTCTCTTCCAATAATTCCAAATCGGTTGCACAACTGCTTATCCCTTCTTCCACTACTTGCGCACCAAGTGAAATCACTTTTTTTACGTGCAGCTCCCTGAATAAATCCGTGACCTTATCAGCGACTGCGTATTGGTTAAGAGCGTTATAAGCCTGATAGCCTCTCGTTATTATGACGTCCTGGTTCTGTTTTTCATTTTCGAGTATATAAAATTCCACTCTCGGAAGTTCCACCACATTGCCTTTCGCCATTTTTACACCCACGGCGCTGGGAGCACCGAGATAAGAAGGCCCGTAATAAACGCTCGGAAACCCGTATGAATACAATTCCGCAAATAATCGTGGGTTCATTTTTTTCACAAACTCGTCTATAACTATTTTTCCAACAGACCGCAGCCCCGATGAACCTACTATGGCTATCGGCTCCTTCAGGTCTATCTTACTCTTATCCCTATAATTTATCCACGCTTTTTTCGTTATGCCCATAATTTTAGATAGGACTTTTCTAAAGAAAAGTTTATGCTTTTCTCTTTTGTATTTGTTTACCGCCGAGTTCGCGGAGAGCGCGGAGATGACGAAAAAAGAGAGACTTTGAGCAAAGAAACGCATGTTTTCTCTCATCGCACCACGTGCACCGAAGTAGCTTTAAAGGTCGCATAGACCTCATCCCCTTTTCGCAGTCCGAGACTTTCTCGTGATTGCTTTGTAATAAGAGCGACAAGCGAATTATCCATTCTTACACGTGTTAAAGGACCCATATCGCTCATCTCTTCTATTTTTGCGCTAATAACGTTCCTCGCACTGCTTTCTTCCCTCTTTTCAGACAGAATTATGTCTTCAGGTCTTATGAATGACTTTACCGTTCCAGCATGGCAGTCTGAAACTGCAAATATGTTATAGCCCATATCAACAACTATCTCTGCAACGCCATTCTCATTACTTCGAACGACACCATTCAATATGTTCTCAACGCCAACGAAATCAGCTATCTCCTCGTTTTGTGGCTTGTTAAATATCTCGTAAGCAGTGCCGACCTGCATTATTCGCCCTTTCATCATCACCGCTATTCTATCTGCTAAAACCATCGCTTCCGTCTGGTCATGCGTGACATGAAGCATTGTAATTCCTAATTCGAGTTTTACCCTCTTCAGTTCTTCTCTCAGATAATCTCTCGTTCGGAGGTCTAAAGCGGCTAAGGGCTCGTCAAGCAGCAATACGGAAGGTTCAATGGCAATCGCCCTGGCAATGGCAATCTTTTGCTGTTCTCCACCGCTCAGCGTAGCGGGATAGCGATGTGCGAGATGCGATATGTCCAGCCAGTCCATTATTTCTTCCAATCTCTTCCTGTTCGTATCCGAGGACTTTCTCAGCTTCAAGCCGAATTCTATATTCTGCTCAACGTTAAAATGAGGGAATAGTGAATAATCCTGGTAAATAAAGCCAATTCTCCTTCTTTCAGGTGGTAGATTTGTTACATCGTGTCCATCAATCCTGACTTCTCCTTTATCCGGAAAATAAAAACCCGCAATCGTTTCAAGCAGCAAAGTCTTTCCCGCGCCGGTGGGACCCAGAATAACGAAATATTCGTCTTTCTTTATTTCAAGGTTTATACCCTTTAGGGAGAACTCTTTCCAATCCTTGGACAGGTTTCTGATTTTTATCATCTTACTCATCACCTTTTACTCAATCACGGTGTATAATAGAATTTTGTGTGTCGCAAAAAAAACTTTCGCATCATCTTCCTCAACTTATAATCCTGAACTTGAGCATATCTACTCTTCCTTAATTTTCTCCAGCATTTCCTTGAATAGGGATTTTATGGGTGGTATATACCTATCACTGGCTTTAACGCACTTTTCATAACTAAATCAACCTTTATCCCTAAAATCTCCTCTAAATAAACCTCTAACTCAATAAACTTGAACAAACCAGGTACTTCTTCAAACTCAACCAGAATATCTATATCGCTTTTCTCTTTTTGCTGCCCTCTCACATAAGAGCCGAAAACTCCAATTTCCTTAAGCTTAAAACTTTCCCTTAACTCATCCTTGTGCCTTGCCAGTATTTTCTTTATCTCATCAGTCGTGTTCATGTTCTCCCTACCTTTCCATCATTTCATTCTTTTGTATAACACCCTCAACAATATAAATATAACAAAACAAATCGAAATCAGCAAAACCGAGATTGGTCTTGAGGCTGCTAACCCAAAAGACGTAAACTTCTCGTATATCAAAATCGGTGCGGATATTGGATGGTATGCAAGGATAAGAACAGCCGAGAACTCGCTTATCGCTCGCCCCCAGCTCAGAATCGCACCGCTCCGTATGGAAGGGAAAGCAAGCGGAAACGTTATTTCTCTGAACGTTCTCCAATGCGATGCACCCAATGAACGTGCAACGTTTTCTAATCGTGGGTCAACCTCTTTAAACCCTTCCCTCGCTGTATCAACCAGATATGGAAGGCTCATGAAAAGCATTGCAACCACGATTCCCGGATACGCATCCGTAATCCCAATTCCTAATTTTTTGAGCGGCGCACCGATTAATCCATACCGCATAAACACTCCATATAGTGCAATCCCCGCGACAATATGTGGGATCATCAAAGGAACGTCCACAATGCCTTCTATGATGCTCTTACCAATGAACTCCTTTCTTGCGAGGAAATAGGCTAAAGGGACGCCAAAAAAGAAAGCAATTAAAGTGGAAACCAGTGCCATAGAAATGCTTATCCCTATTGCTTTTAGAACTACGGGGTCCTTTGCAGTGTCGATTAACCCGGAAAAGTCTTCCGCTTGCTTGTAAAACATGTTTCCAATCGTAATGCAGATAAAAGCAATGAGGAAGAGTCCTAAAAAAAGGAAAAGAATGAAAATTTTCTCACGCTTTAGTTTTTCTATTCCTGACCATCTCGAAAGTAATTTCATCACTCCTCCTTCCTACTTATTCACCTCGGTTATCACTACATCCTTCAGCTCTTCCGGCAATTCACCGCTACCCACTGCTGGCGCAATCGGGGTTTGTCCCGTATCCTCAATAATCTTCTGCCCCGCATCGCCAATAACGAACTTCACGAACTCGAGCCCGAACTCTGGATTTGGAGCATTCTTCGGAACCGTTATACCATATATAATTGTACTTGCCGTGATTGTCTCTCCCTTTGCGTTTTGCAATTTGACTTTATTGTAGAAATCTTCATGCGCTACGTTGCCCAGGTCTATCTCCGCTGGCAAATCTACATAGCTCAGGTTGTGCTGAACGGCAACGCTCCTGTATTCGAAGGCATAGTCAAGCCCACCAGCCTCGACCAATGCCACGAGTTCAACCGATTTCGGTCTTATGCTTACTTTCGCGGTATTTGGCTTCAGGTCTTCCGGCGTAGTTATTAAATACGTGCCATCTTCTTCCTCTCTTATCGTAATTGCCGTGTTGTCGAGAATCAAATCGTCGAATATCTTCTCATCGTCGTAATATAGCTCTGCAAGCTGAAGAACCATTACCGCTCTGTATCCGCAAGGGTCGAGATTTGGACTTGAGAATGCGAAAATCACACCATCTCTACGAAGAATTTCATACCAGTTTTCAGGTGTGATTTCATCCGCGTATTTGCTCTTCTCGGGATTGTAAGCAAGCACGAGGTCATTCGTTGCGAATCTCACCACCCAATCTGCATACTCGGGATACATCATGTTCGGTATAAGCGTGTAATCCGCGGATGCAACCACTTCCCCTCTCTTTCCAACGTCAGTTACCTGCCTTATTGCCGCTATACTGCCCATTGACTCCCGCTGCACGTCCACGTTCGGATGCAGCGTCTCGAATTGTTTCTCGGCTTCCTCCAGAGGCACTGCCAAACTTCCGGCGTGGAAGACTTTAAGTGTTTGGACTGGTGGTGCTGAGGCGAAGTGAAAAGAGAGAGCGGCGACACATACAATTACGGCAATCACAATCCCTGATGCCAATATGTTTCTCCTTTCCATTTTATTCACATCGCCGACATTTCGGCTTCTTTTATATAAGATATTTTTAACAAGCTTTATAAGTAGGAACATAAAAATAGGTATATGGGCATAGCGGCCATAGCGGCGGGGAAACTCCCGGACTCATTCCGAACCCGGCAGATAAGCCCGCCAGCGTTCCTTATTGTACTGAGTTGCGCGAGCACTTGGGAACTAAGGATCGCTGCTATGTCCATTTTTCTTTTGGAAAACCTGAGTGAGAAAATGGTGTTCGTTTCTTCTTTAGATTTGAAGGAGTTCAGGGGCATAAAGGAATTAAAGGAGCCTCTGGAGTTTGCAAAGTTCAATGTTCTCATTGGAAGAAACAACAGTGGTATAGATGTACTCTTGAAGATTCTTGATACAGAGCTCGAAGGCAAGGATTGTAGCCTCATTTTGCTCCAAAAGACCGCAGATGATATATTACTACACAAGAGACTCACGCTCGAGGAACTTGAGGATTTCGTGATTTCTAACCAGGACCCGAGACTTTTGCCGGATTTGCTAAAACTATGAAATAAGAAATGAAAATGTTTTATATTTGACATAAGCAATTAAAAAGCACGATGAACTCAAAAGACCCACTGGCAATTTTAACCACCGTGTTCAATCACCGCTCTTTTCGCTCACGACAAGAAGGAATAATTGAGAACGTGTTAGCCGGGAAGAACACGCTTGCCATTCTACCCACGGGTGCCGGAAAATCTATCTGTTTCCAGATACCTGCATTGATATTTGACGGTCTGACAGTTGTTATAAGCCCGTTAATCGCATTGATGAAAGACCAGGTGGACAATCTAAAGAAGAAAGGTGTTTTTGACGTGGCGTATATCAATTCCATGCTCGAGCAAAGCACAAAAGAGCGCATCTACGAGCAATTAAAGGAATCGAAATTGAAGATGCTGTATGTCGCTCCTGAAACGTTCGTAGATAACAAATTGATGAGTATATTAAAGTCGTGTAATATCAGCTTAATAGCGATTGACGAGGTGCATTGCATTTCTATCTGGGGTCATAACTTCAGACCCGACTATTTACGACTGAAGCGGGTGATAAAGGTATTACACAATCCCGCTCCACCTGTGCTTGGATTGACAGCCACAGCCACTAACACAGTCGAAGAGGACATGCAAAAACAATTGGGTATAAAATGTGACGTGTTCAAAGCAAGTTTTGACAGGCAGAACCTGTTATTTTCCGTGCTCAACCTGGAAAGCGCCCGCAGGAAAGAAGAAATACTCAAAACGCTGTTTAAACGGCTCAAAGGCTCTGCCATCGTTTACGTCAATTTCACGAGAACCGCAGAGGAAGTGGCTAATTATTTAGCTGCGGAAGGGTTGAGCGCATCGTATTATCACGGTCAAATAAGGGATAAGGAAGAAAGAAGAAGGATACAAAATGATTTTATAAGCGGGAGAACGAGAATCGTGGTTGCTACAAATGCCTTTGGGATGGGCATTGACAAAGAGGACATAAGGGCAATAATCCATTACAATCTGCCGAAATCCATTGAGAGCTATTATCAGGAGGTGGGTCGTGCGGGAAGGGATGGAAAGCCCGCGTATTGCTTCTTGCTTTATTCTAAAGTGGATGAACTCAAGCTGCGAAAATTGGTTCAATATAATACGCCTTCTCGGAAGCAAATAAAAGCGGTGCTTGATTTGTTGACACGAGAGGAGGGGAAATTAATTTACGTGAATGTGAAGCGGATAGCAAACGATTTGAAGCTGGATGAAGTTCCCATTAGATTGATTTTGCATCATCTCGAGAGGATGGGAGCGATAAAAACGTATTTCCGGATTTACAGGCATGCAGCGGTGAGAATGCAGAATGCAGACGCCGAATCGCGAAAATACCAGCAGGAGGCGGAAGAGATAATCGGGAATGCGTATTTCAAGGAGAATTTGGGTAGATGGCTGGATTTGGAGAAGCTAAGCAGTTCCGTTCAAATATCAGTTCCGAGGATAAACAACGTGTTGCGGGAGTTGAAAACCGAAGGAAGGATAGAACTTAGAGAGAGGGATTTTTGCACGCCTGTCAAAGTCAATCCCGGTATAAAAGACGTTGACACGATTGAGCTGCTTGAAATCTTTTTCCAATTGGAAGAGAGCAGCATGAAAAAGATAGACAATGCGGTGGAGTATGTGGAGAGCGAGGAGTGCAAGAGGAAGTTCATCCTGAATTATTTCGGTGAGGATTATAGCGGGGAGTGCAATGCGTGCAGTGTTTGCAATCCGTTATTGCGTTACATAGGAGAGGATGTTGAAGAGGGCGAAAGGGAATTGAGCAAACAAGATATACCGGTCCGCGATGAGGGCGGGAAAGAGCAATCGGCTGAAAGTGCCAACACGGCTTTTATTATTCTTGGACTGGTAAAAAATCAGGATTTTCATGCCGGCAGGACATTACTGGCAGACATATTGATTGGCTCAAAGTCAAAGAAGATGGAAGGAATCAGGCAAAATCCAAAAATAGCAAGTTATTATGGCATTTTAAAAGAATTCACAGGCGGTGAAGTGATTGGTATTATTGACCAGTTAATAGCGAAAGGATATTTGATAAAAAAGCAAGGCAGTTCGAATTTCCCAAGACCTTTATTATATCTTACGGAGTTGGCCGAGAAGGCGTTGGAAGAGCGGATAGCCATAGATTTGCGGTTGCCCGTGAAAAATGCGATTAGTGAACCCGGGAATTCGCACGTGCTTACGGAGTTGAAGAAGTGGCGAAAAAATATCGCGGCTGCGAAGAATATCCCGGCTTATTGCGTTTTTCACGATAGCACGTTAATCGGGATAGCAAATCAATTGCCGAAGACAAGGGAGGAGTTAGAAGGGATTAAGGGGATTGGTAAAAGGAAGATTGAATCGTATGGCGGGGAGATATTGCGGATAGTGAATGGGAAGGATGAAGTATTTTTCGTTGATGACTCACAAGTTAGATAGCAATTGTTATTGGGTTAATTGCATTTATAGGTGGTGCTTTGTGCCGCTTGTAAATTTTGTATTATTTAAGCGAATTGCTTGTTTCGCAAATTGCAAGCTCCGTATTCGGCTTCTTATTCGTCATGTGTACACTGCTCGGTACTTGGGACAAAAGGATTTGATTGTAATATTGAAGGAATTAGAAGAGAACACTAGGAAAATAAGAGCATCATCGAGGAACCACCACTATTCCCTACCACTGAATTTTGATTTGAGCGCTGCGGAGAAGTCAAGTGAGATAATGGCAAAGCTTTTGAGTCCGGGAAAAGCTGTTAATGCTCTTGATATTCTTATAGCAGGAATCGCTATTGCAAATGGTGCGGAGAAAATCGCAACGAGTGATGGAGACTTCATGGAAATATCCAAGGTTGCCGAGTTGGAAGTTCAGGTTTACTGATTGAGGAATAAAATGACGAGTCTCTCCTTTTCCATTATCTCCGCGTTCTCGGCGGTAAACAAAATACCATAATTCTATTTTGAAGCGATTACAACGTTGTCAAAATAGAGTTCTCGTGCGAGATAATTGCTATGACTGCTCATTTGCAGATAAGGGTAAGCGGATGAGAATTCTAACCCATGTGATGGTGAAATATAAATCTCCTTTTCATTTTCTATAATTTTTAAACTTTTATTATCCGGAATAATCGTAATCCGTTGATAGGCAATGTGCCTGCCACTCTTTTGCTCAGGCCAACCCTCTGTGTATATATAGATACTTTACTTTTCCTTCGATCTTAGTGGCAATAACACACCGGGCATTGCGTCCCGGAGGAACACCTACATACTCAAATTTCAGCCAGTCTTTCTCCTCCTTTGGGTTGCCGTTGGTTACCGTAGGACAGAGGTACAGCGATGCAGTTAGATAACATCCGTTGCTCTGGTTGTTCCAGTCAAGGTCGAAAGAGATTTCTTTTTCATCACTGAAATTTATTTTCTCTACGCTCCGGACTCCGTGGAACTTCACAGTATCATCGCGAGTGCCAATTGTATTCGCACGCAGTCTCAATCGAAAATCAACATTTTCCGTAGGGTCAGCATCGTATACGTCTATTATGCTTTCCTTAAAATCGCCTTCGCGTGTGATTTGCCATAATTTTTTATTCATATCAGTTACTTCTTTGTGAGAAACTGTAAGCCTTTCAAAATATCATAAGTTATATATTATTAACAACAAAGAGGGTATCGAAAATGGCAATAGATAAAGCGAGCGAAATACTATATTACCCGCGTTTAGATACTGTGCTAACAGTTGAAGAGTTCATTAAAGAGCATAGTGGGGAATATAAGAAAAGAGCTTTATGGGAGCATTTGCCAGAGAAGATAATGTACCAGACTTTTTGTACAATATTCAATTATCTTTTGGCATCTGGTAAAATAGCCCTGGACTCGGAACATAAGGTTGCATGGATTTGGAACCCTAATTTAGTAAAGAGGTATCTATACAGGGAAGATCTTGTTATAAGGAAGGAGCAATAACGTAAAAGGTGCTGTAATGAAATGCAGAGTTGTATTCGCTGATGAAAAACTAAAAGAAGCTTTTGAAAAATTGACGGATTCCACCACGGAAGATAGAAATCTATACAAATGGTTAAATCGTGCCTTTGATGACATCTCGGAGAATGCATTTTGCGGCATTCAGATACCAAAGCGATTAATTCCAAAAGTGTATATCGAAAAATACGGTATAGACAATCTTTGGAAATACAATCTTCCAAATGCATGGAGATTATTATATTCTGTTGCTCGTGATGAAATTATAATTATATCAATCATATTAGAATGGTTATCTCATAAAGAATATGAAAAAAAGTTTAAGTATTAACTTGACTTTGTCACATTTCATTTACCGCAGAGAACGCTGAATTAGAGGTTTAGTTTATTAGCGGTTCAGCGCGTTAGCTAAACCTCCAAACCTCTAAACCCCTAAATATATCCTCTGCGCTCTCCATGAACTCTGCGGTTAATCTGACAATGTCAAGTTACAACATTATCAAAATAGAGTTCGCGTGCGGGATAATTGCTATGACTGCTCATCTGTAGATAAAAGTATGCAGAGATGAACGCTAACCCATGCGATTGCGAGCTATAAATCTCCCTTTCATTTTCTATAATTTTTAGACTTTTATTATCCGGAATAATCTTAATCCGTTGATAGGCAATGTGCCTGCCAGTTCGTTGCTGCTCAGGCCAGCCCTCAGTGTATAGATACTTTACTTTTCCATTAATCTTAGTGGCAATAACGCAACGGGCATTGCGCCCCGGAGGAACACCTAAATAGAGTGCTAAGATTCGTTATTTTGTAAGGTGGAGCATCTAAAAGCAGCAGATGGAAAGACAATCTCTTCTACGAGGATAAAAACGGGCGAGATAGATGAACACGGGTCTTTATTACAATGAAAAATGAAAATTGGTTGTCTGTGATGAGCATTGTTGAAAGCTTTGGGATTTGGTGATTGGGATTTACTTGGGATTTGGTAGTATTTGGTTTTGGGATTTCTCATATCACAAGCTTCTTCTCAAACCTCGTCAGGTTCTCACAGCCGTTCTTCAGCACGAGCACCATATCCTCCAGTCTGACGCC
>JADHYP010000020.1 GCA_016782355.1 Candidatus Syntropharchaeum sp.
GCCTCCCCGGCTCGCCGGATGCGGTTAGATTGGCACTGACCGAGATAATCATGCCTGAGATAGCGCATATAATGAAGCACGTGCGCGACTGAACCAACCATTATTCCCTTCTTCTCATGTGAATGGTGTTTATTGTTCTTGCGGCTCTTCGCTATAAGTTATTTTCGCGAGGTAATCGATGTTCTTCTCGGAAAAGTGGTCTAACGGGTCTTTCTTCATAAACATCATGTATTCCTGTTTTTCTTCTGAAGCGTTGAGTACATCATCCACCTCTTCACGGGGCATAAAGAAAGTATCAACCCGGTCCTCATCGAAAGCTGAATACACCACGTCCAGAACGTCCGGGTCTTTGAAGGACACGAGTTCCCCGATTAGCATTGCAGCAAAAAGTCGATCGGTTGTATCCTGGAAAAGCATGCGGAAATGGTTTATTAGTTCATCTCTGTGCGCAGGATACCTATGGGCGATAACGTTCAACGCCGTGGTAGCCGAGCCCCTGACAAAAATACCGAGCGTTTCATCACTTGCAAACTCCTTCAATGGCTTTACCGCATCTTCTCCAAATGCGGCAAGCAACGCCGGAGTATCCTCAGTTAGCCAGTCGCTCAGGTCTTTACCCCGGTATCGCATGACGTCAAGTAAAAGCTCTAACGCATCGCTTGTTTTTATGAGTGCTAATATATGGATTGCGTGAATGGGCATCCACGCATCGCCCGGTCCGTCCTGATACCAATACTGAGCGTCCTGAAGCATCTTCCTCAGGTAAAAAATCGCATCCTCTCGTCTCGCCATTTCCAGAGCGACGTCTTCAGAAACCTTTAAGCCCAACGATGTCATGTGCTCCAGCAACTCAGACGTGGACATTTGAGCAATGGAGTTCTCCCTTTCTTCGATTTCTCTTTTTTCCCTGCGCCCCTTGACTTTACCTTCCTGCTTCTTTTGTTTTGCCATTCTACGGATTTTCTATTATTTGATGGGGTCGGTGCGATTTGAACGCACGATCGGCGAGTCTGGAGCCCGCTGCCCTCCCGGACTAGGCCACGACCCCTACACATACATTCTACATAATCAGTTCATTTATAAGAATAAAAGTTTTCAACAAATATTCTTTATCCTCGCTTTCGCTTCCTTCACCGCATTGCTTAATATCTCCGTAGTTTCGTCCATTGTGCGCCTATCCACGGGATATGGCACGCCATCTTTTCCGCCGAACGCGAAAGAGAACTTAACGGGGTCCCTCCAACTCGGCTTCTCACCATATATCAAGTCAGAAATAAGCGCTAAAGCGCGTACCGTTGCAGGTCCCACTCCGCGTATGCACAAAAACTGCTCATAATTATCCGGTTGCTTATCGTACGTCACACGAAGTGCATCCCAGTTCACACGCTTTGGCAACCTGTATATTAACTCCCTCGACATTTCGTCCTCAACTTTGACTGTCCCCTTTAGGAGTTTATCGAAATCAAAAAGTGTTCGTTGCCCTTCCTTCATTCTTTTTCCTTTATTACCGCTACCGCCAAGCGATTTATAAAGACGCTCTAATTCTCCTGGCTCTGTCGTAGCAAGGTCAACGGACATTCCCCTGCAACCCCTGCTCTCTTTTGAAGTCATGTCCAGCACGTTCTCATGCAGAACGCCAACAATTCCCTGATGCGGCTCCTCAACATACTTCTTTACCGAAGAAGAGAGCCAATGATACCGCCTTGCATACCTGTCACGGGGATTCATTCCCTGTTGAATCACCGCCCACTCTCCTTTCTCTGAGACGACCATCGAATGATGATAGAGCTGATAGCCATCCTGGATGCAAGCGTTATCCACCTTTGCAGATAGTCTGCTTGCGTATTTTAGCTCCTCTATCTTCCCGTCGCTAAGCCTTAACTTCTCGCCTATTCCGTCTATATCCGACAAAGTGTTTCTTGAAGCTTTTCCCTTCCCGCCTGCGATACCTATCCCGAACTCCTCAGGGTTTATAACCGATTTTAAAACGCCACACACCACCGTTGTGGTCCCGCTGCTGTGCCAATCATAAGCCAATGCACACGATAGCGATTGAAACCAGAGCGGGTCTGCCAACTTCTCTATCGCTCCATCCACGCCATATTCATCTATTATCGGCTCAAATAAGGCATGAGCTAAGCCTTTCATCCTTTTTACCAGCCAGTAAGGTGCCGTTCCGCCGTGAAGTGGCAAATCCACCACGCCCGACCTGTTCATGTTTGTATCAAACTAATGCCCTTCCTTTTCTACCCGCTGAGGTCTTCCCTCTGAAAACCCTTCCCCTGTGCTTCCGGCTGCAAACCCAGTTAAGGTTCTTATCCGACTTTATCGTGGTATTCGCAGGCTCAACGAAGATTATTTCATACCATTTCCTTTTCCCATCCTCTGCTACCCAATAAGAATTGAGAACCTCCATGTTTGGATATTTCCTCGCAGCTCGTTCCTCAGCTATTCGCTGCAAGCTCTTTCCCGGCGTTATTTTGTGCACGCCCATCCTTTTTGGTCTTCTTCCGTGCTTCGGCCTTGTCTTCCTTCGCCCCCCTCTCCTTACCTTTGCTCTCACCACGATAATCCCGTGTTTCGCTTTATACCCTAAGGAGCGTGCGCGGTCCAATCTCGTCGGTCTCTCTATCCTTACAACCGCTGGCTCTCTCCTCCACGCCACTAATCTTTTCTGCCTCAGTGCACCCACATAAGACGTCTCTGGTCTCTTCCATGCATCTCTTATGTATCCATAAAAGGACTTAGCCATTTTTCGTGTTCTCCTTGAAATTACCTTGATGAAAATAAATAATATAGGAAGAGAAATAAAGATATAAACTATGATATTATTCTATTCAAAGTACTTTATAAGATAAGATACGAATAAAACAGGTATAAGCAAGCAGCACAGTAAAAAGAAAAGGAGAGAGTGATGGACATGGTGGATAAACTTAAGCCGCTGGACGTATTGAACAAATCGCTAAAGTCCCCGGTTATAGTGAAAATAAGAGGAGGCAGAGAATTTAGAGGTGTATTAGACGGATACGACCTGCACATGAATCTGGTGTTAAGCGGTGTAGAGGAGTTGAACAAGGATACCTCAGTCAAGAACCTTATGGGCGAAATTCTATTGCGGGGCGATAATGTGGTGTACATCTCGCCAACCGTACAGAAGGAGACGGAAAAGGGCGAAGGCAAGGGTAAGGGTAAAGGTAAAGAACCGGAGAGAAAAGAGACATGGTAAAAGGCACACCTTCAATGGGCAAAAGGCAGAAGAGGTCGCACATAAAATGCAGGAGATGCGGCAGTCGCTCCTTTAGCCTGCACGCGAAGTACTGTGTGGCATGCGGGTTTGGTAAATCAAAGAAAATGAGGAAGTTATATGGATGGAAGAGGAAGAAGCCGTGAATCAAAAAGAGCATAGGCCGAGGTAGCTTAGTGGACTAAAGCGCCGGCCTTGAGAGCCGGTGTCCCTAATGGGGACACGTGGGTTCAAATCCCTCCCTCGGCGTTCTCTCGGGGCATAAAACATTTAGGTATGAAGTGCTAAAATGGAAGAATATAAATATGAAGATTTATTAGAACGGGCTTTGAGAGGACTACCGAGTACAAAGACCGGTGACTCACGTTTCATTATACCAGAGCTAAAAGTGTTTATAGAGGGAAAGACTACGATTTTCGACAATTTTGATGCTATCTGTGGCTACATGAACCGCGAAGCGGAGCACGTGATGAAATTCTTGCTGAAAGAGTTGGGCACGGCAGGTAAAATGGAAGGGAATAGGGCAATTTTTCAGGGACGATTTCCAAACGAGGAGGTGGGGCATCAAATTCAGAGATACATGGATGAATACGTGCTATGTTGGGAATGTAAGAAGCCGGATACACACTTTGTGAAGATGGAACGTGTATGGGTGCTGAAATGTGACGCATGCGGTGCGATTCGACCTATCATAAAAAGGAAAAGCGGGAGGGTGTAAATACTTCCTCAAAAAATCAGTCTTGAAAAATCCCAAATCACAAGCACCAAATCACAAACAAATCCCAAATCCTAAGTAATAAACCACGAGATTTCACGAGATTAACACTAAAACTTTTTAGAAAAAAGTTTTATCAAAAACCTCTTTCTTTGGTAAAGCTTTCTTTTTTAAAGAAAGGTTTCTCGTGAAAATCTGTGTAATCTTGTGGTTATAATTTCCGGAATGACTATAGTTCCACTTTAATTCCTAATATGTTTTTCTCACCGTAAAAAACGTCCTTTGCAATTTCTGCACACCCGATTGCAGCACTATACCTTGTTATTGTTTCCGCTTTAATGCTTAAGAGCCGGTCTATTCTCTTCTTCATCTCCTCTTTTTCACCCACCGAGCCGGTTAAGAAGATGTCTGATGCACCCACGCCATAATCTTTCATGAGAACAAGCATCGCGGAAATTTCCATTGCGGCAAACAAAGAAAGAGTGTCCATAACCAATTCCTCATTCTTTACGCCTGCGTTCATCCATTTCTTCCGCAAGACGCCGGCATTCGAGAATGCATCGGTTGCGCCTATCCGTCCCTCTTCGATTTCTCTTAACGTCTGAAGGTCAATCGGACCTTGATACAACCCAGGCGAGCCCAAACAAGCATCCATTGCACCTATTATTATCGCATTTGCAACAGCCATCGTAACGGTGTTGGAGCTGACGTCCGAGAAAATGAAGTTCTCAAAACCTTTTTTATATATGTAGTATGCAATGCCCACCTTTTCAGGGCTTGCACAATGCGAGAAGAACTTCATCCTGCGGTCTATTTTTCCGCTGCACGCATGTATCCCCGGTATCATTATCGTGGGAATGCCCGCGTTCTTTATCGCATCAAACACCCTTGTCCCACCGCCAACCCTTGCACCAGCTCCCTTTTCACTTCTTACCCCTCTGTTCCGCACCTCTTTTATATCTTTTATCGTGGAAAATCCATCACCCATTGAATACGTCAGTGCAACCAATTCTATTTCTTCCGTTTCTATCTCCAATCCCTTCTCTACTTCGTTTATAATCTCATCGCTGACCATCACTGTCGCTTTCTTCCTCGAAAGCTCAAAAACACTTACTCCGCCACCTTCTCCCTCTTTCAATCCCGCAAACCGTATTCCAACAGTCCCATGGTCTATACCCACAAACATAAGCCTTTCTTTAAGAAAGAATGCTTTACCAAAGAAAAGCGTTTACGGAAAAGTGACTTTTTCAACCCTGTATATCTCAACCCCCTCTTTGCAGAACACTTCCTCAAAGTAATTTGATTCAAACTTAGCAAGCCCCTCCGCTTCATAAAGCACCCTTTCCTGCCTTCCTACATACACATAGCTGACATTATACTTGTTTAAAAGCGACAACGCCAGAGAAACATTATCAGTTGAATAGATTTCTTTTACGTCATCCGCTCTTCTCCACACTTCCTCGTCTCGTCGCCACAAAAATTCGTGCCAGGGCCATCCGATAACCGTTTGCAGACCTGTTGAAGCAGAAATCCGCCCTGGTCTGCAGTAATCTGTTCGACGTTCTTCATCCTCTACTGCTTCCAGGATTATCGCATTCTCAACGTTTTCATTCAACCATTCAATTGCCTGATATTCGCCCTGATAGTCGTCTCGCTCCTTCATATAGCCTATCCCATCCAGCGTTGGTTCCAAACCGAAGCCTCCCGTCCAACTGTTAACCGCAAGCACGGGATAAAGTGCACTGATTATCAAAAGCACCGTAAACATAACAAAAAAAACAGTTTTAAGAGATTTTCTCTCTATTTTTTCCTTCAACTGACAAACAATGAATGTGGAGGCAATTCCTAAGAGCAGCCATGCCTGAAGATAAAATTTGAATATCGTGTTTCCTCTATCAACGGCACTGCTATAGAAGCCCGATTTGAAATAAACCACCTCTGGAATCAAAATAGCCGCTACACCAAATAATATGAGTAAATGAACAAAATAAAACCTTTCTTTAAAAAAGAAATTTTTAGCAAAGAAATTTTTGATTGAAAAGAGCAACCACGAGAACAGCAAGAGAAGAAAAATGCCGAACATCGCTACCAGCGAATAAACCGGAGTTCTACCTCCTGTAACAAGCTCTATGCCCTCTATTGCTTTTGGACGAAATTCTAAGAAGAAAGGGAGATAAAGAACCAAACTCGCGAGAATCAAACCGAAAGATAAGATTGAAGACCTCCGTATTCCCATTCCACGGACTTTCACTGCGATAATGCCGAGCAGGAGCATGGCATAAGTAAAGTAGTCCCATGAGTTCAAAGGAATGAGAAATCCCAAACACAGCGGGAGGAACATGAGCATGAACCGGTTCTCAACGAAATTCTTTTCGCAGAATAGCTCCAGCAATAATGCGAGAACGAGCATTTGAAAAGGCATTGCAACTAAATGCGGATGCAAATCGCCAAGTATGTAAGTAAAGAAAGGAAATTCGGTGATTCCATCGGGGACAACACGAGAAGGAATCCAGAAATACGAGAAGTTTGGCGTCGTCAGAACTTGAAAAAAGTTTATGCCTTTTGACATTTCTATCCATAGCGGAGCTAAAATACCCAAATTGCCGATGAATAGGACGAAAAGAACTGCTATCCAGCCGCAAGACTTCTTTCGGCAAATGTTCGCCGCTATACCAAATACGGCACTACCGAGCAATGCCGCATAAGTTGCCACCGCCAGATTATAAGCTATTGACGCTTTAATTGTGGTTATTTTTACCAGGATGCTCGTTGCGAGATAGCCGAAGTAATAATAGCAATCAATAACCCTGGAGGAGAACCAGGGGTCAATCGGAGGGAAATAATTGCTTCTTCCCACGGCATTTAAAAATGCAAAGTCCATCCATTTTTCGCCTACCATCCCGACATCCAAACCTCCTATCTCGGGACGATAAGCTCTTATAAGCAGGAAAAAGAGGAATATAGAGAGGAATATTAGTTCTCCTTCAACCACCGACCTTATTTTAAGCCTCAATGCGTATTTTCTTTGAACTAAAATAGAGCAAAATAACAGTATCGCTAAAGCCGCGGTTATCGTAGCTATGGAATAAGAGAATAGGTGCGAAAGTATCCATGTCAGGTAAGTGAGCAGAACGAGTGCAAAAATCTTCGAGAATAGATAGCTCTGGTCACCGAAATTTCGAAGCACCTTCCGGATTATGGGGAATGTCAAGATGCCCAGTAAAAATAACGATAACCACCATATCAAAACCGCGGTTAGTTGGGTGTTCTGTATTTGTATAGCTCTTAGAAAATCCAAAATCCCAATACATACCAATACTACCAAACAAATCCAAAATCCCAATATTACCAAAAACCTTTCTTTTAAAAATGTCATTTTTTCTTAAATAGGTTTAAGGTTTTAATAGCCATTACAGGTAATAAAATATGGGAAAACTTTTCGAGAACAGGATAATCGAGAGTAGCATATTTGCGAATAAAGAATTGCTCCGCCCCACGTATATCCCTGAAAATCTACCACATCGGAAGAAGCAACTAAAAAGTTTAGCGGATACGTTATCAGCGGCGTTAAAAGGAAAAACACCTTCTAATCTATTAATCTACGGTAAGACGGGAACAGGTAAGACCGCTACGGTAAAATATGTGGATAAGCAATTAGAAGAGAAGGGGGAGAAGATGGACAGTAAATGCACTCTGATATATATCAACTGCGAGTTGTTTGATACGCAGTATAGGGTTTTTGCTTATCTTGCAAGGGTCTTCAATAAGAAAGTTCCAACGTTTGGATGGACAACAGATAAGGTGTATTCAGAGTTTAAGAGAGTGATAGATAAAGAAGATAGATGCGTAATTGTGATATTGGATGAGGTGGACAAGTTAGTAACCGGAGGAGAGGAAACCTTATATAACCTATCCAGGATAAACAGCGAGCTAAACAATGCGAGGGTACGCATGATAGGTATTTCAAATGACCCGACATTCACGGAGCTATTGGATACAAGTGTGAGGTCATCTATGAGCGAGGAGGAACTAATATTTCCGCCATACAATGCCAACCAGTTGCAGGATATTCTGACAGAAAGAGCAGAAATAGCCTTTAATAAATCGGTGATAAAAGGTGAGGTGATACCGCTATGTGTTGCTTTTGCTGCTCAGGAACATGGAAACGCAATGCGTGCTCTTGATCTACTACGTGTATCAGGTGAAATTGCAGAAGGCACGAAATCAGATGTAATAACTGAGGAGCATGTGCGGCTCGCAAACGAAAAGATTGAAACAGATAGGATTGCTGAAGCGGTAAAAATACTGTCGCTACAATCAAAGATCGTGCTGAGCAGTGTGCTACTCCTGAGCAAGAAAAATAGCAATAGACAATTCTCCTCTGGCGAAGTCTATGAGATGTATAGGCGATTATGTGACCATTTAGGCATAGAGGCGTTAACGTATCGACGTGTTACCGATTTTTTCGTGGAGCTGGAGATTTTGGGATTGATAAACGCCAAGATAGTGGGCAGAGGAAGATATGGGCGTACAAGGGAAATATCGTTAAGCGTGCCAGAAGTGCTTTTGCAGCCTCTCCTGGTTGAAGACCCTATGCTTAAAGCAATATCTAATATCTGAGTGACCGCATAGGTAACTTGACTTTGTCACATTTCAAATTTACCGCAGAGAACGCAGAATTAGAGGTTTAGTTTATTAGCGGTTCAGCTCATTAGCTAAACCCCTAAACCCCTAAACCTACATCCTCTGCGCTCTCCGTGAACTCTGCGGTTAATCTGACAATGTCAAGCTAAGAACCTCGGTTATATATAATATCTTTTATCGAAAGTTTCCTGAGATTGAAAGTCCCAAAACTCGCATCCACGAGCATGCTCATCCCCCTTACCAATATACCAAATGTAAATGCAGACGTGTACTCTATATTAGCGACGGAAATTAGAAGAATTCCTATAATGGCGGATTCTTGCAGCCCAATCCCGCCAAGACTTACCGGTATGAACGCTACTGTGCTGGCTATTGCCTGCAAAAGGAAGAAGTATAAGAAGGAGGGATTTGTATCAGGAAAAAGCGCCAAAAATATGAAATACCACTGCGCACCTACAAACACCCATCCCGCTATGCTTATAAGCAATGCCTTTACCAATTCTGACTTCAATCTCGACGTAGATGCTTGAATGCCTTCAACGAGATTTGTCAGCTTCTTCAGAGCACCGAAAGAGAAAATCCTCAGCAGGTTCAAGCTTCTCTCAGACCAGATGAGCAGGCTTGCAATCAATGTTAACGCAGTCACCACGGTTACGCCCGCTATCACCACGCCTTGATATTCATTAAGTAAAATCCCGGAGAGGAGTGCCACAAAGGCTACCGTACCCACTATTTTCATAAGGAAATCCATGATTTGTCCTATTGTGAGCACGCTCAGCGTATCCTCAGCCTTAACGTCTTTAAGCAGAAGCACGAGTCCAAAATAGCCTACCTTCCCCGGGGTTACGTCACCGAGAATCATGGAAGTGAAATGAAAGAACAAAATCTGGCGATATGAGTGGTGATAGCCCAATTTGTTCAGCAGCCAAAAAAGTCGGAAAGCAAGTGCGAAATTCAAACATAAATAGCCAAGGAGTGCCAACGCTAAATACCCGTAGTTTATCGTTCGCAAACTTTTCAATAAGAGTCCGGGGTCAACTTTGATGAATAAAATAGCCAGTATTGAGATGGTTATTATTGCGCTGATTAAAGCCCTTTTTTTCATTTTCATCCTCGTCTCAACTCCCGCCAAAGTCCGATAATCTTCAAGCCCATTTTTACAACGTCATTAAAAAAATCAACCTTTGTCGTGGTGCCTTGATGCCATTTAACCGGGAATTCTTTGACTTTGCAGCCTCTTCTCTGTGCTCGAACAAGCAGTTCGGTATCCCAGAACCAGTGCTGGTCTTTGACTTCGTCCATGAGAATAAACAACGATGACCGCTTAAAAGATTTAAACCCACACTGATGGTCATGGAGCTTAGAGCGAAGAAGTATTCTTACGAGGAGGTTAAAAACTCTGCTCGCTATCTCCCTTTTCAGCCTGCGCTCCACTTCGCTTTCCGACAGCAAACGTGAGCCGGTTGCAAAATCAAACCCTTCCTTTTCTATCGAATTAATGAGCTCCTCTAAGTGCTTCATATCTGTCGCGAGGTCAACGTCAAAGTAGGCAATGGTAGCACCTTTCGCCTCCTTACATGCTCTTTTCAGTGCGCCTCCCTTTCCCAAACGTTTATCGCCGTGCAAATGCTTTACAAAGGCGTGTTTATGTGCCAGCCCGGCAGCAATCACATCAGTTCCGTCCGTGCTCCCATCTTCGGCTATGACGATTTCAAAAGAAGGGACGATTTTCTTCAGCTCCTCTGCCGTTCTCTCTACTGCGTGCTCCAATTTATCCGCTTCGTTGTATGCCGGGAGTATGAGTGAGACTTCGGTCATGGTGCGCTCTTTTTTGTATTTGTATGACTCCTTTTTATAACCACAAGAATACTCTTAATAAAGACGGGTGTTTATGTTTGGGTAAAAGGTGAAGGATAAAAGCGAGGGAGATACAAATCATGGAAGAAGTGCCACTGAAAATGAAGACATGGGGAAAACTTAAAGGTAGGGAAATTGTGCTGAATGAGGAGATAGGCATTCCCGGTGAGGTAGAAGTGGAAGTAGAAATCAGTTTTCCTAAGGAAGAGGCAGAAGTCTTTGGGATTTGGAAAGACAGGAAGGACGTTAAGAGTTCGATTGATTGGGTTAGAAATTTAAGGCACTTCGGCTTCATTCAGGATTTGAAAGTTTCTTTGCCCGATTATAGAGAAAGATAGTTGATGCGCTGCATGATTGGTGAAAACGCTTCTCAACAAACTTTAGGAAATTCTATCGTGAAGTGTCCCGGGATGACTTTAGTAACAAGAAATGCCGACCATTTCAATAGAAGAGAGGGTTTGGAGATAGAAAAGTGGTGATTTTTGCGGACACCCCCTCTTTCTCGTAGGTGCAGTCCAATACTAACACCAATTGGAATAATAGCACTTGCAAGATTGTTAGCCATTGTCGCAGTGAGTGAAATCATAAAGAGAAGGAAATATAAATGGGAATTTATAGCGAGCGATTTGTGCTACAATTCCTCAATTCATCCTTCGGAATTACATAGGATGTGAACATCACCTCGTTTCGGGGTCCACCCTTATGGACTTTAAGGGTGCCGTTTGGATAGTACTCACTCAACACCGGGAGGGCATCATTATAATAGGGGAGTACCACGAAAATCGCATGCTTATCCAGGTTTTCTTTGAGGGGGAATCTATCCAACCTGGGAGTGTATTCGCCTAATTTATAGAAAAAGTCCTCTCCAGATAGTCCCGGTGCTAAGAACCTTATGCTCTCATATCGATAGTAAAACCAGTTTGACAACAAGTACATGTGATACTCCTCTCCAAGCCTCGTCACCGTGCAGACCCGGAGGAATAGATTCGATGTGATATATACGCATAAAGATGCCCAAAACGAATATAACAGCAAATAAGACCATCTCACTTCTATGGCTTATCGCAGTCGAAGGGAACTTAGGGTGCCAGTGTGTAAGATAGAGGATAAAAAGAATTAAGGATACCACAAACAAAGTAATCGCAATTTCAACCAAATTATCGGTAGATAAGAGGAACTGTGCTAATCCTGCTAAAATTATGACCAATGAAATCCAGTAAATTCTTCTCACATTATCTTCTTTCACTTCGCCCTTTCCCCTCTCTTCATCACCTCCTCTGCACACTCAAAGCCAGCTTTGAGCGAACCATCCATGCTTCTCTCCGGATAGTTTGGCGAAGAAAACATCCCGGCAAGGTATAACCCTTTGACGTTAGAAGAATAAGGAAGAATCTTATTTTTATAGCCGAGCTCATATACCGGTGCTGTGAACCGCCCTCTCGCCAATTCCCACCACTTCACCTCTTCGCGGTGAAAATCAGGAAACAACTTCTCTATCCCTTCGAGATACAAATCAACGATTTCTTTATCGCTCTTTTTCCATAACTCGTCTTCTTCCTGCACATATGAAACCACGTAGAATAAGTTCTCTCCATAGTCTGCACGGGGAATGAGATTT
Organism: Candidatus Syntropharchaeum sp.; assembly: GCA_016782355.1. Taxonomy (GTDB): domain Archaea; phylum Halobacteriota; class Syntropharchaeia; order Alkanophagales; family Methanospirareceae; genus WJOV01. Next base: position 12,079 of record JADHYP010000020.1, read on the forward strand.
GTATGCTCGATAATCGCACCAAAGGGCACATCCGCCTTTATATTCAACCAATAGACGCCATTCATCAAACTCCTTTCCAGTCCAAAGAGTGCACAAATCGTGCATTGATACCTTATCCGGTCTATTGTGGGGCTCTGCCCCATCACGGGCTCCGCCCGTGCCCCCGCAAGCCCAGGAGGGGCTTTCCCGCAAGCCCTGTAAGGGCTTAGTGCTTTGCTCAAGGATGGCGTTGTTATTATAACATTGTCAAAAGCGAGAAATCCTTCGGTTGTTTCCACGCCTTCCACTTTGTTATTCGCTATCACGAGTCGCGTG
>JADHYP010000021.1 GCA_016782355.1 Candidatus Syntropharchaeum sp.
CCACCAACACTGCCGCTATAATCACTGCGCTCCTTCCCAGTCCTTTCACTTTCATATTCACATTCGTTTGTGTTTTCATTTTTTCTTCTTTTCACCTCCTAATTTTTTTGGGTATTTATGTCATCACGCCCTTCCTCGGCGCTCTCGAAATGACTACCTCTCACCGCCTTTTCACCTGTTTCCACGTTTTTACCGCCTCTCTACCGGGGATTTTATTCTTCCCCTCATCGCTTCCCCCCCGCTCATACTTCGCTTTATTTCGCCGCTAAAAAATAACATATTTTTTATAAATGTATTCATTAATAAAATGATTTTCGGTTTTTTTCGTGACTAAACAAAATACGACTTTTTTAGAAGTATTAAAAAACTTTTTGCTTCGCAAAAACTTTACTAAAAACGTTACGCCATTTTGGTACCTGGTTTGGGATTTCTAAGTCCCCCGAGATTCCCCTCACAAGCCAAAGTTATTTACAATACCCTTTTAAACACCAACGAAATAAATATTTGTTATGGAAAAAATACCCGGTTGGATAGAAAGGCTGCTGCTGCCGAAACTGAATGAAATAAGTGGAGAAATAAAGATGGCAGAATTCGAAGTCAGGCTTGCGGATTGCGTAGCATTTTGATCAAACTTTCTTAAAGTTTGATTGAGAAGAAGTTAGCTTCTGCATAGCACTCAAACTACAGCTTCACAAGCTTCACGTCAAATATGTTCTTCACCTCTTTTATCTCTTTTATAATCGCTTCACTAACGCTGCTATCCACGTTAAGCACCATAACAGCTTCACCACCCGTTTTCTCTCTTCCCACCTGCATCCCGGCTATGTTTATGCCGCGGTCGCCTAAAATCATGCAAACGGGTCCTATCACCCTTGGCTTATCGAGGAAGGAGCAGATAAGCATGTAGCCAGAAGGAGATGCATCCACCCTGAACCCATCTATATTCACTATTCTTGGGTCGTCTTTTCCAAAGAGTGTGCCTGCAACGGTCCTTTTTTTCCCTGCTTCTTCTATCCGCGTGGTTGTCGTAATGCTAATCAGTGAGGAGAAATTTTCAACGTCCCCGGTCTTGCTTTCCGTAACTTTTATCCCTGATTTCTTCGCTATTGTCCCGGCATTCACATAATTCACGCCATCGATGAACCAGGATAGAAAGCTCTTCAGCATTGCCACGGTTATCAATCTCGTGTCTTTTCCGGCTCCCGCCCTTGCCATTCCTATTTCTCCTTCGTAAGAAACGTCAAATTGCTCAAGCCTACTCGATTTTGGTATGCGCTGTGCAGAGAGCCGCCCGAGTTTCTCTGCTAATACTAAATAAGGATTTATTGCGTCCATCAACTCCTCTGCGACGTATATCATATTTACTGCGTTCCTTACGGGCTTGTTCTTCAACGCCGCCATTACCTCATCAGCAATAGCCACCGCGGCAACCCTCTGCGCTTCCTCCGTAGATGCACCCAGATGAGGCGTGACAATTACTTCTTCCATTTGCACTAATTCACTTTCACCGGGTGGCTCGTGCTCGAATACATCCAGAGCCGCTCCTGCTACTTTACCGCTCTTTATCGCATCCCCCAGCGCATCCTCATCTAATATCCCACCCCTTGCACAATTTATCACGCGAACGTCGTCTTTCATCAACTCGAACTCTTTCTTTCCTATCAGATGATGCGTGTCCTTTGTCAGTGGTGTATGCAGCGAAATGAAATCGGCGGTAGAAAGAACTTCAGTAAAACGTAAAAGAGCAATTCCAAGCTCTCTCGCCCTCTCCTGCGATATAAAAGGGTCGTATGCAACGACTCTCATCCCAAGCCCTGCTGCCCTTTCCGCTACTTCACTCCCCACTCTTCCCAGACCTATTATGCCAAAAACCTTGCCATTTACTTCCACACCCGTATGCTTTTTTCTTTCCCATTTGCCCGACTTCAGCGAGGCGTTAGCAGCCGGTATTTTTCTCGAAAGGCAGAGCAGCATTGCGATGGCGTGTTCCGCCGCAGATATAGTATTTGCTTCAGGCGAATTCACCACCATTATTCCTTTTTCCGTCGCTGTTTCCACGTCTATGTTATCCACGCCGACACCTGCTCTGCCTATTACCTTTAACCGGACGCCTGCTTCTATTATTTCTTTCGTCACTTTCGTGCCACTTCTCACGATTAACGCATCATAGCCCGCAATACGCTCCTTTAAATCTGCCTTGCTCAATTCTAATTCAATATCAACTTCTGCAAACTCCCGCAGCTTTTTTATCCCCTCTTCTGAAATGTAGTCTGTGACAAGCACCCTTTTCGTCGTTTCTGTTTTTTCCTCGTTTGCTTTTGCCTTCATCTGCAAATCTCCTCTCTCTTCCTCACTCTTCCTTCCTAATCTAATCTAATCTAATCTAAACTTAAAAATATATAGGTGTCAAAAATATAAGTTAGAGATAGTAATAATAAACTGAAATGAAAATGAGCACCAAAGGTGAAACTGCTGCGATAACTCCAGAATTATATAAAGTCATTGTAACTATAGTTGACGATAGGACAAAGGATATTCGAGTAACGAGAGAGGATTTTAACGAACTGCGAGCAATCGTTACGGAAGTGGCGTCAACACAGCGGGAGCTTACACAGGCACAGGCGAGAACTGAAGAAAAGGTGGGCAGGCTTGAAGGTGCAGTAGCGAGATTAGCGGAAGCACAGACACGAACGGAAGAGCGGGTGGGCAGGCTTGAAGATGCATTAGCGAGATTAGCAGAAGCACAGGCAAAAACGGAAGAGCGGGTGGGCAGGCTTGAAGATGCAGTAGCGAAATTAGCAGAAGCACAGGCACGAACGGAAGAGCGGGTGGGCAGGCTTGAGGATGCAGTAGCGAAATTAGCGCAGGCGCAGACAAGAACTGAAAAAGCACTTACAAACCTGACACAGGAGATAAGACGAATGAGTGATACACTTGGATACGGTCTCGAAGATTTAGGAGAGTGGGTTCTTCCTGCCTATTTCGAGAGAACTTATGGGATTTCCGGGGTTGAGAGGTGCACACGTAAGTTTATTAAAGTGGACAGGAAGGAAATTGAGGTGAATCTATATGCAGAAGGGGAGCGTGAAGGCGAGCCGATAGTGCTTTTAGGAGAGTCAAAGAATCGTATCAGGGAAAGCGAAGTGAAGAAATTTGTCAAGCATTTGAAGGTGCTTGAAGATGTTTTTGATAAGCCAGTATTTCGTTTTATCTTTGGTTTTTGGGCGCATCCCAGCGCTGAGAGGCTTGCGAAGGAGAGTGGTATCGAGGTGATATGTTCTTATCAACTGACGAGGTGAGAAATGGAAAGAAAATCTGTGTCTTCAAAGAAGCAGAGGAGTATTTTAAGGTCAAGGCGAGAAAGTTGTTTTTAACCTGCGTAAGTATGATTAAATAACTATGACATTAATAGAGATAAAAGGAATAAAAGGTAGAGAGATTTTAGACTCTCGTGGAAACCCAACGGTAGAAGTAGAAGTGCACACGGAAAAAGGATTTGGCAGAGCAAGCGTGCCTTCAGGTGCATCTACCGGAAGTAAAGAGGCGTGGGAGAAACGAGACGGTGACAAGAAAAGATATGGCGGCAAAGGAGTTCTCAAAGCGGTTGAAGCCGTGAATACCGTGATAAAAAACGAGCTGATTGGAATGAACGCTCTCGAACAACGGGACATAGATGAGCGGCTGATAGAACTGGACGGAACGGAAAACAAGTCGAAATTGGGTGCAAATTCTATCCTCGGAGCCTCGATGGCAGTTTGTAAAGCGGCAGCGGATTCGTTAAAAAAACCGCTCTTTGAATATGTCTGTGAGGACGTCGCCGGGATGGGGCTGCAGTATGAGCTTCCGGTACCGATGATGAACGTGATAAACGGCGGGCAGCATGCAGGTAACGAGCTGAGCATCCAGGAGTTTCTTATCCTACCCGTGGGTTTTGACAGGTTCAGCGATAATTTAAGAGCTGGCGTTGAGACTTATCATGCACTTAAAAAAGTGTTGGCGGCGAAATACGGTAAAATAGCCACGAACGTTGGCGATGAAGGCGGCTATGCACCGCCTATGCGTGAGACGGCTCAGCCACTCGATGCGATAACGGAAGCGATAAGCGAAGCTGGCTATTCTGAGGACGAAATACGGCTGGGCATGGATGCTGCGGCTTCTTCTTTCTTCGACGCGGCGAAGCGAAAATACGTGATAGACGGCAGGGATAAAGACGGCTCTGAACTGATTGACTTCTATCAAGCCCTCGTGGAGAACTATCCGATAGAATTGATAGAAGACCCTTTTGAAGAGGATTCATTCGAGTTATTTGCGGAACTCACGGCTAAGCTGCCACGGAAAATAATTGTTGGCGATGACCTGTTCGTAACAAACGTCAAGCGACTTCAAGAGGGCATAACGAAAAAAGCGGCAAATGCCGTTCTGCTGAAGTTGAATCAAATAGGCACTATTTCGGAAACGCTGGATACCGTTAGATTGGCTTCCGAAGGCGGGTATAAGAAAGTAGTCAGCCATAGGTCTGGCGAGACGGAGGATACGCTTATCGCCGATTTCGCGGTTGCGATAAACGCGGAGATATTAAAAACAGGTGCACCCGCAAGAAGCGAAAGGACGTGTAAATACAATCAATTGTTGAGGATAGAGGAGGAGATGGGTGCGAAGGCGAAGATGAACAAGATTTTTGGATGCAGATGAAACACGTTTAAATAGTTGAAAGACGATTATCATAATCATGTTTCAACAATTTGTGGACAGGGCGAATGAATTGCGATTACTGGAGGATACGTACAAACAGAATATATCCTCGCTTATTATTATCTATGGGCGAAGAAGGATAGGAAAGACGGAGTTGATAAAACAGTTTATAAATGATAAGAAGCACATCTATTTCCTTGCGGATACGAGGACGGATAGGGATAATATAAAAGAGATGCAAAGAGCAATCTCTTCACATATCCAAAATCCGCTTTTTGAAAAGGTAGAATTTACCGATTGGATAGAACTCTTCAGGGAATTTGAGAAATTATTAAAAGAAAGGGTTATAATAGTTATTGATGAATTCCCATATCTCATAGAGTCAAATAAGGCAATCCCTTCGATATTTCAGAAGATATGGGATTTGATTCTCTCGGAGAAAGAGGTTTGTCTTGTTTTACTTGGCTCGTCTATTTCCATGATGGAAAATTATACTTTACATTATCGAGCACCACTCTATGGACGGAGGACTGCACAACTTCAATTACAACCGCTTAAATTTAAGTATCTCGGAAAATTTTTACCCTATCAGGCAGAGGAACTTGTCAAGGTTTATGGAATCACGGATGGTATCCCTCTCTATATCTTAAAATTTGATCAGGGATTAAATTTTGGGGAGAACCTGAGGGAGAATATATTCAGGGTAGGGAAGTTCCTTTATCAGGAAGCCGAGATTTTATTAAAAGAGGAACTGAGAGAAACCGCAAGATACTTCGCAATACTAAAGGCGATTGCTTATGGAAAACACGGATTTGGTGAAATCGTGAATTTTACGAAATTAGATAAAGGCATTATATCCAAATATCTTGACAATCTTTCAATATTACGGTTGATAAGGAAAGAGTATCCGGTGACACAGAAGAAGGAGGTGAGAAATGCAAGATACGTCTTCAATGACAATTATTTAAATTTTTGGTTCAGGTATGCGTATCCCTATAAGTCGCTGATAGAGGAGGGAAGAACAGAGAGATTATTTGATTTTATCGAAGAGGATTTTAACTCGTATCTCGGATTTGTATTTGAGAAGATTTGCAGGGAATTTCTATGGGAACAGGAGCTGCCCTTTGCATTCACCAAACTCGGAAGATGGTGGCACAGAGATAAGGAGATTGATTTGGTGGCATTAAATGAAGAAACAAAAGAGATAGCATTCTTCGAGGTGAAATGGAGCAATTTGAAATTAGGGGAAGCGAGGAGGATTCTATTGGAATTGAAAGAGAAATCCAAATATGTTGATTGGAATAAAGGAGAGAGGGTGGAGCATTTTGGGCTGATTGCAAAGAAATTAGAAGGGAAAGAGAATTTAATGGGGGCAGGATACCTCTGCTATGACCTTGAGGATATGCAAAAAGAATAGGACAGGTAATTGTTTACCGCCTCGTGGTTTTTTAACCCCGCTATACAAATACTAATAAATAATCCCGCTCTTCTTTATTATACCTGGTAAGAAAAAGTGATGAAGGGATGAGCATGACCTTAGAAGAAAAATTCAAAGAACTGAGGAAAAAGAATGAGAAAGCTTTGATAGGCTTCATCACTGCGGGTTATCCCACTGATGAGGAGACCACGAAAATAGCAGATGCTTTGATCCGGGGAGGAGTGGACATTTTAGAGCTCGGTCTGCCCTTCTCGGACCCCATAGCAGATGGCATTACGATACAGCGAGCGAGTGAAAGCAGTTTGAGAGCAGGAATGAATACCGATTTATATTTTGAACTCGCTGCGGGCATAAAAGGAGTGGAAAAGGTTTGCCTTACTTATTACAATCTGGTGTTACAAAGGGGGCTGGAACGATTCGTGAACGATTGCGAATCCGCAGGGATAAGTGGGTTAATAGTGCCTGATTTGCCAGTGGAGGAGTCAAAACCGTTGCTAAAAATATGCGAGGGGTATGAAACCGATTTAATCTTCCTTATTGCACCTACGACGACGGAGAAACGAATGGCGAAGATTCTGGATGCTGCATCCGGATTTATTTATGTCGTATCACTGCTCGGCGTAACGGGAGCGAGGGAGCGGGTTTCTGATACGATACGCCCACTTATCGGAAGGATAAAGGAACGGGAATTAGCGAGGGATAGAGACGTGCCACTGGCGGTTGGATTTGGAATCTCAAAGCAGGAGCACGTAAGAACGGTTTGCGAGGTAGCAGATGGAGCAATCGTGGGTAGCGCATTCATAAGAATAATAGAGAAGGGATTGAGGTCAGAAGAGAACATGCTTCGCGAGATAGAGACATTTGCAACGAGTTTGAAGAAGGAGACAAAAATCGTCTGAGCCTGTTTTCCTGACTCTCTGCGTGCTCAGCGGTAAACAAGTATATCACTTTTATATCCTAAGAATATCAAAAATACTATATAATAAAATAGCCCGGTAGTGTAGAGGTCAATCATCCGAGGCCCTGGACCTTGAGACGGCGGTTCGAATCCGTCCCGGGCTATCTTTAGTGCCGGGTAAAATGCCGATGAAAACGAGCGAAACGGAAATAAAGCATCTTTTGATAGCATGGCTCGCTATTTCTTTTGCGTTTACCGTGCTAATCAAACGCCGGACGGATTTGGGCTCTGGACTAATTTGGCCTGAGGTATTTATTATTTCCGCAGTTACCGTTGGCTTCGCATTCATATTCCATGAACTCGCTCATAAAGTAGTTGCGCAGAGATATGGCGCATGGTCTGAGTTCCGGATGGCGCCTTTTATGCTGCTCGTGGCAATACTAACAGCTTTTATGGGCTTCATATTTGCAGCACCCGGTGCCGTTATGATATTCAGTCCGTATCTCACGAGAGAAGAAAATGGTAAGATAGCGATAGCAGGACCGATGACGAACGTGGCATTGGCTTTTCTTTTCTTACCGCTCACTTTTTATTCCGGTATGCTAAAGCAAATAGGTGATTTTGGAGTGATGATAAACGCATTGCTTGCCGTTTTCAATATGATCCCGATTAGCGTATTGGATGGGAAGAAGGTGTTAGCATGGGATAGGCGAGTGTATAGTGTTGCGTTAGGAATTGCGATTATTGTGTTGATGATGAGTATGATAGTGAGAGGGTAACCAATGGAAAGAAGTAAAGATTGGATAGACGAAGCAGAAGGAGATTTGGAGCATGCCAAAAGCGACACTGAGCGGGGCTATTATAATTGGGCATGTTTCTCAGCACAGCAAGCCGCGGAAAAAGCTGTAAAAGCAGTATTTCAGAAGTTAGGAGCCGAAGCATGGGGACATTCCGTGGCTGATTTGCTAACTGAGTTATCTGAGAAACATAATATCACAGAGGAATTAATTAATGCGGCTTTGGAACTGGATAAAGCTTATATTCCTGCGAGATATCCAAATGCTCATCCTTCTGGCTCGCCAAGGAGGAAATACACAAAAGAGGAGGCAAATAGGCTTGTTGGACATGCAGATAAAATCGTCCGGTTCTGTTCGGGTCTTCTATCCAAAATATGATACGGGATGGCTCGTTCAGGAGATAAGGAAAAAAATAGAAGAGCTAAATGAGAAACTTTCTACTTCTATGGTTGTCTTATTTGGTTCTTTTGCTAAGGGAAACTATACAGTAGCAAGCGATGTGGACCTGCTTGTGGTGTACAAAGGCGAGGAAAAGGAAGATGCATACGCCATCGTAAAAAGTATCCTCGATATACCCCGCCTGGAACCACACGTGTATTCTGAGCGGGAATACGAGGATATGAAAGGTGTAATTAGCAAGATGATAGAGGGTGGAATCGTGATAGGATTATGAAAAGAGAAAAAGAGCGATTAATAGACGATTACGGTAGAGAGATAAGGAGCTTGCGGTTTTCACTCACGAAGCGGTGTAACTTGAACTGCATTTATTGTCATAACGAAGGAGAAGGAAGAAGAGGGGGAAGTGTAGAAATAAGTGCCGAGCTTGTAATAGAGATAGCAAGAGTGGCATCCGCGTATTTTGACATAAGGCGAATAAAATTCTCGGGTGGCGAGCCGTTGATGCGAGATGACCTCGTGGAGATAGTGCGAGGCATGAGAGATTTTGAAGACGACATATCAGTAACTACAAATGGCACGTTATTGAAAAAATATGCGGCTGAACTTGCAGATGCGGGACTGGACAGGGTGAACGTCAGCCTGGATTCGCTTAAAGAGGAGAGATACGATTTCATCACTTCTTCGAGAAACAATCTTCCAAAAGTGATTGATGGCATATACAGTGCGATTGATGCAGGTCTTACGTCGCTCAAGCTGAACACGGTTCTCCTGAAAGGAATAAACGAGGATGAGGTAGTTAGCATGATAGGTTTCGTGCGTGAGTGCAATAAAAGAGGAGGTGGGGAGGTGGCAATCCTGCAGCTAATAGAGATGATTCCTTCTTTTAACCATGAGCACTTACAGGGCTTGCGGATGCTGAATTATAAAGCGGACTTTTATGAGGTCGAAGCGGAACTCAAATCGAAAGCGTCGGCTATAAAAACGAGAGAGTTGCAGCGCAGGAGGAAATATTTTGTGGATGGCGTAGAAGTAGAGGTTGTTCATCCGATAGATAACACGGAGTTCTGTGCGAATTGCTCCCGGTTAAGAATAACGTCCGAAGGAAAGATAAAGCCATGTTTGCTGAGAAATGATAATCTCGTTCCCGTAGAGAGCGTGGACGAGAAGCACATAGTAAACAAATTGAAGTTGGCGATGAAGTATAGAGAGCCGTTTTTTGGTAAAAGGGATTGAATTAGGAGTGAGTGAGTGAGTAAAGTAAAGATGGAAGAGAAAATGGAAGTAGAAGTGGAGATAGTTGTGGATAAGGAAGAGATAGTAGTAAACGAGTTCGTGCAAAACGTAATAGGGAAAGCGATTGCGGGTGCGGTTTCTGTGTTAAAGGGCGTGAATGAGGAGTGGGGAGAGATGGAGATAAAAGTGAGGAGGAAATGAAGAATATGACAGGAGTTGCTCCTGCTTTAGCAGTTGTTCTATTGGCAGCAGTTACGGTCGGAGTTGTCACAACAGCATATTATGGAATCTCCAGTTTAACAAGTGAGACTCAAGCTGGAACATCAAGTTCAATAGGGCATGAGTTTGATGTGAGGGGTCAAAAGGCTTTGTTGCAACCCAACTTTATTAAATAACAAAAACCAAAATATAATTTGTGAGGAAAATGAAAAACAAAATAGAATCTGACCTAAGATTAGATGATAAAACTTTTGAAGAGATGAGAGAAGAACTAACAAAAAAATATCTGGGGAAATGGGTGACTATTTTTAGAAGTAAGGTGGTTTCGATTGGAGAAACCTATGATGAATCAGCGAGAAAAGCCATGCAAAAATATGGAGAAAAGCCAATGGTAACGAGGCATGTTGTTCCAGAAGGAGAGGAAAGATATTGGATATTATGAGATTTGATAACAACACGCCGATTGGACTAATAAAGATTAGAGGACCTCTTGGTGAAAGGGAAATTGAAGCAACCATAGACACAGGAGCTTTCAAATCTTTTGGCAGAGATATATTAGAGAACTTTAAGCTGACAATTAACTTTAAAGATAAAGAATTTGAAATCGAGGATTGTTGAAATTTTATTTTTATGCTTAGAATAACGACATGGTAAAACAAACAGCCTTGAAAAGCGACAGATTTTATAAAGAAGCGAAAAAAGAAGGTTACAGGTCTCGTTCCGCATTTAAACTGCTGCAAATAGTCAACAAGTTCGAGTTGATAAAAGAGGGTGACGTTGTCGTTGACCTGGGTGCTGCCCCCGGGGGTTGGTCACAGGTTGCAAAAGTGTTAGTCGGCGAGAAGGGTGTGGTAATAAGCGTGGATTTGCAGCGTATAGAAAAAATAGAAGACGTAGTGATAATAAAAAGTGACATAACGAAAGAAGAGGAGACTGTAACGGCCATCAAAGATTTAATGAAAGGAAGAGACGCTGTGAATGTCGTGATTTCTGACGCATCGCCAAAGTTGTCCGGGAATAGAGATTACGACCATTTCCGCTCTTCTGAACTGAGCACGTCAGCGTTGAACATTGCCTCTGCGCTTTTAATGAAAAATGGTAACTTCGTTGCGAAAATATTTCAAGGAGCTTATTACGATAAATTTTATAGGGCTGTGAAGGAGAAGTTCAGGTATGCGAGGGCGTATTCGCCGGAAGCGTCGAGGAAACGGAGTGCCGAGGTTTACGTAATAGGAAAAAAGTTCTTTTGGTAAAGCTTTTCTTTCTAAGAAAAGGTTTTTTATGAAGCTAAAAGAAGCTTTGAAGGATGCGTTAGACGAAAACGAGCTAACTAAACTGATAAAATCTTATGACGTTATCGGTGACATAATCATCATAAAGAATCATCCTGAGTTAGAATCGAAGAAGGAAATTATTGCAGAAGCACTTCGTAGGTGTTATCCGAGGGTGAGAACCATTGCCGCAGTTCCTCTTTATGCTCATACGGACGAGCTATACCGAACAAGGGATTTGGAAGTAATTTGGGGAGATGAGGACATGGAAACTACGCATAAAGAGAGCGGATGCAGTTTCAAAGTAAACCTGAAGCAGGTTTTTTTCTCACCTCGTCTTTCACACGAGAGGATGCGGGTTGCCAAAAAAGTTTTACCGGACGAGAGAATAATAAACATGTTTTCGGGCGTAGGCTGCTTCTCTATCGTGATAGCGAAGATGCAACCGCGGACGAAGATTTATTCCATTGACGTGAATCCGTATGCGGTTGAATACATGAAAGCGAATGTGAGATTGAACAAGGTGGAGGGGAAAGTGATACCGGTTCCCGGAGATGCAAGCGAAGAACTGGAGAAGTTAGAAGGCGTTGCGGATCGTGTGCTCATGCCACTGCCGGAACAGGCGTATTCTTTTTTGACATTAGCCGTAAGAGGTTTGAAATTGGATAAAGGAGGTGCAAGAGGCGTGATACATTATTACGACGTTTCTACGGGAAGAAAAGGTGATGGTTTATTTAATGTGCCGTTAGAGAGGGCAAGAGATATTGTTTCTTCGGCTTTCGGCGACTCATTGAGAATAGAAGTGGAAGAGAAGAGGATTGTGCGTTCTGTTGCACCACGGAAATATCACGTGGTTTTGGATTTGCGTGTCGTGCGGATGAGATGAACCGGAGGATAGGGAGAAATGGTAAAAAAGCAGTAAGCTGTTGAGGGATAGATTTCCGCAGCTTAAAGGGTGATGCCCTGAGCATTTGTGGGCGCCAAGTTGCTACCATGAATCCGTAGGGCAAGGCTGGGAAGTGGTGGAGAAGTATATATCGGGGCAGAAGAATTACGAGAAGATAGGTACTGTACCGGTGGTTGTGATAGATGAAGAAAAGGAAAACTTAGAGCGCACAAAACCTGGTACATAACGCTTTATAACAAACTTTTTGGAGGAAAGCATCAATAAAAAATCGAAAAGCTTTTATATACCGGTGATAAAAATGTAGTTTAAGTCGTCGGCACTCGTGCTTAAGTACAGGCCCTGTACTTAAGTACGGGGTATAGGTGACTGCTTTATAACCTCATGCTCGCTGAGTCCGTCTATCAATTTATTATATTCTCAGCGAGTGTGAGTCGAAAAAAAATGCCCCCCAATTTATTGGGGGGTTATAACTTCGGTCTTCAGCAAATACTATTTTTAATTGCCTCTCATCAACGCCTTCAACTTCTGGCTACACCTC
>JADHYP010000022.1 GCA_016782355.1 Candidatus Syntropharchaeum sp.
AACGTGTGAAAAGTAGACCCGACTAATAGGGGATTGAAACGAGGCATGCCTCAGCCGTAGCTGTGTTGCTGTTTTCGTGTGAAAAGTAGACCCGACTAATAGGGGCTTGAAACATCCGGGAATGGCCGCAGCCCCTTGCCACGAATCTCATCGTGTGAAAAGTAGACCCGACTAATAGGGGATTGAAACCATTGATATCACTTGCTTCTCTAGTCTAAGCGTCTCCTCACCAAGGTGTGAAAAGTAGACCCGACTAATAGGGGATTGAAACAGAGAGAATATTCCTCGAATTCACTGTGCCTTTCTGAGTGTGAAAAGTAGACCCGACTAATAGGGGATTGAAACGAACTACCGTGATTTTTCGTTCGTCATCCGTCATCCGCGTGTGAAAAGTAGACCCGACTAATAGGGGATTGAAACAAATCGGCATAGTCATGATGCTTTGTCTTCATCCTTAAAAGTGTGAAAAGTAGACCCGACTAATAGGGGATTGAAACCTGTTTTTCCTGACCGAATGTTTTTCACTGCTATCTCTAATGTGTGAAAAGTAGACCCGACTAATAGGGGATTGAAACATCAAACCTTTTAGAAAAAGGTTTAATCCAAAAACAGGTTTCTTTGGTGAGGAATCTTTTATTTACTAAAACGCTTTAAGTGGTTTTTGCGAAGCAAAAATCTGTGCTAATCTGCGTTAATCTGTGTCTAAAAAAAGAGAAAACAAAAATTTGCCGCCACGTCTCCATGCGGCAATTACTTCTGATAGGAAGCGACAAGAACAATTCCTTCGCTTTTTGCCACTTCTGTCGCGGATGGATGAACAAGGAAGCCGAACATCAGTTTAAACACTGCGTCCTTAAATGTTAGTTTTGATAATCCCATAACCCAAATTGTCGCTTAATTTTCCCACTGCGACCGAAAGCTCCCTCTGCGCTCCTACCAACCGTTCAACTGCTTCTTCGGTGCGACCCTGCGCCTGCGCCAGTTCTTCCACCACATCGCGCAACGCGTTAAAGTCTTCTCTTGTTACCTTTATCTCCTTCACTCGCTCATCTACAATCGTTACAATCGTTTTATACACTTCCGCTGTGACCCCGGCTTCGGCGCTCATTTTTTCATGGTATATAAAGTATAACTTCTACCTATTTAGGACGCAGATTTACATGGATTTACGCAACACTTTTTCTTTTTCAAAAAAAGAAAACCTGTGCTAAAAGAAAAACAGACTTCTTTGGTAAAGCTTTCTTTTCGCGAAGCGTTTTTGATAAACCTTTTCTTAAAAGGTTTAAAGAAAGGTTTGTGTTAATCTGCGTTAATCTGTGTCTATAATTTGTTTTCTATTTTCTCGTTATTGGATTATTTTCTTAAAAACCCCCTTCACATTTTCATCGTCCATGAACCACTCCGGATATGCGAATATCCTGCCAATGTCTTCTTTTAAACCCGTTGTCTTTGCAAGAGTCCCATCTTCATATTCCTCATTGCGATATTTGTACTCCTTAATATCTTCTAAATGAAGCCCGAGCCTGAAATCAACGAATACGTATTTCCCTCTGTCAAATGTTTCTGTGATGATACGTTCCTTTTCCCACCCCGTAAACGCTTTTTCATGTTTGCCTAAAGTAGCCTCGTTATCTTTGTGACACAAGATGAATAACTCCTTTGACGGTGCCTCTTTTTCTTCTTTCTCCTTCGCAACTATTCCAACTCTAATTGATATGTCATCTGCCTGCTCTACGCGATTTTTTATTAATTTCTCTACCGCATCATCTTTAATATTGAAGGTTTTTATAAAATCTGGTACAGATTCAACGTTCGCTACATTTATTCCCTTTTCTATCATTGTAAGATCGTTCGCTTTTTCTTCGGGTATTCCCAATTTCACCACCCTGTCCCCTCCTTCCTCTGACAACTTTTTATACTGCTTCTCCAGTTCAACTTCGAGTTTTCTTATGTGCGTCGTTACCTCTGATACACCATCTTCCTCATGTCCGATTTCCACCCTCAAGGACTTACACAAATTTGAATCAATATGAGACTTGAGCAGCTTCAATTTATCTAATATGTCTTTCTTCTCACTCAGTTCATTTAATGTTTTATTATGCTTTCCTTTCTCGTTATTAAGCATTCTTCTCAAGATTGGATGTAGTTTTTCCGATATCCAAGATGAAATTGTTTTTTCTATATCTCTTATCCTGTCCTCCAGCATATCAACGATTTTTTCATACTTGTCTCCTATGCTCAATCCCTCCGAAGTTTCAATCTTATCCTTTGCCCACTCTTCCCTTTCAAGTTCATCCCAGACGTCTCCTACCCCATCTTCAAAATCCGTTTGCGCTTTTGTCGCCTTCTTATTAAATTCATTTTGTGATTTCCCAATGAAATAACTCAGACCCCTTAATTTATGGTTGTTGAGAATTGCTTTGCATTTATCTTCCAAAAATCCCTCGTTTAATTCTCCAATGGATGAATTAACCACTAAGTCAAGCTCACCCTTTAATTTTTTCTTGATTTCTTCTTCCACTGTTTTTCCAAGTCTATCATTCTCCTTCGCTACCCTCTTAATTTCTTCAATCGGCACAAGCAATTCACTCTCGCCAAATGCAATAAACGGACTTTTCACATCTCTCCAAAGGTTCTCTAACCCTTCTGGATAGTTTGGTAGCGCATACATCATATTGGCTATTATCTTATTGCTGCTTGTTAGATACTCGTCCACTGCCTCTGCTTCTTCATCTTTTAATCTCCTCACCATATCTTCATCTATGCCAAATAGGAAGTATCTATTGAAAGGTCTCTCCATTATCTCTATTTCAGGATTCGAACCATACGGATTGAATTGCGTAAGTGTAATATTTTTCGCATTTGCCAGTAACTCTAATTCTCTGAGTGCCGAGTATGAATTGGCAAGATATCTCTTGTCAAAGTTTGCATGTGTGATGTCCTTTATATTTGTAGCCGATGGAAGGACACCCACACAGAATATATAAGGCTTTATATCTTTATCTTCCAGGATTTCTTTAGCCAATTTATGCACGTTCACCACAAGTGATGGGAATGTCCCGCTACCTGTTCCTCCACCTAACGTATGAACTAACCAAATCATTATTTGAGCTTCCTTTTCCCCACGCTCCTTCTTCCATTTCTCTTTTAAATCCTTTAGTGATGCATCAACTGCTTCTCCTACCTTAGACATGTTCAAATCAAGTAAGAAACGACCATATACTCTGTCCCGTAATGCTCCTACTCCTTTTCCTCCCGCACCTTCATAAAGATACTGGCACTTCGATATCATGTCCTCAACATCAAATCCCTCTTCTGTTATTCCCACCGGAATGATGTTATAGCCGCTTTTAATCCGGTCCTGCAAGTCCTTTTTGCTCGAGTCTATTGCGATAAATCTGTAATCTCCTACCTCGCCTTTATCCTTCACAAACTCTGCTAAGGTCTGCACAACCCTTATTCCTCCCATCCCCACTCCTACCACGAGCGTTGGTACAGTCATTTACATAACACCTCCTTTTTCTTTCCCCTCTTTTCTTCTGTTACTTGATTTTTATTGATTTTATATCTCTTTCGACCTTTCTTTTCAGCGATTCCATTTCAGTAGGATTGTCTTTAGCCAGCTCAAGCTTTTTAGATATATCTTCCAGGTTTTTATGCCAATTTCGCTTAATCTCATCTTTCTCCTTTTCTCTTTTCCCCTTCCCCCACCACTGTATAAATAATGAGACACCAGCAATTATGGCAAGTATTAAACCCACGTAAAACATCCAATTCGCAGAACTTGCCCTTTTTTCCGCATCCTTATATCTGAACCAAACGGAATTGTCAAGTTTTGCTTTTATCTCTTCCACCTCATCAAGCCGCTGTCCCAACTGCGTATAGCTTATTCTCACGTCCGCAACTTTTATCTCCTTCTCCTTCATCGTCTTCGGATACGCGTTGAACATCAACGTTATTGACTCCCCTCTTTTTAACTCATCGCAAAAGAGAGTATGTCCTTCTCTCGTTACACTTCTTTTATCTTCCCCTGTTGGTGTTGGGTCTATTGTATGCTTAAAAGAATTGTCATCTATCAACGCATCCCCCTCTAAAATGTCTATCCTCATGTCCTTCACTTCGCTCTCCCCTGGATTTATTGTCACCTTCGCCTGTATTTCCTCACCGAAAAAAGCAGAACTGCTATTGTAGTCATAGGTTGAATCAGATTCGCAGTTGATTTTCGCAAACGCTGGCATCACACAAACAGAAATAGCAATAGCGACTGAAAGCAAAAACACCACCAATGCTGCGTTTTTCTTCTTCATCACTCTCTTCTTTCTTCTTAACCCTATTTAAAGTTTTCTGTTAAGCTAAGTGCCATCTCCATATATGAACTTTGACTAATTACTATTACGCCATCCCTTCCATCTCCGTGAAACTGCCGTAGCATGAGACAGAGAAGAAATAAAGCTTCCTCCCCCCTCTCTCTATTCCCTATTGGCTATTCCCTATTGGCTATTCCCTATTCCCTATTCCCTATTCCCTGTTGCCTATTGCCTATTCCCCTCACTTCAGCATCTTCATCGCCTCTTCCGCCGAAATACCCTCATGCACTACCTTACTTATTGCTACTGTCATATCCGTCGGGTTCTTATGCTGAAACACGTTTCTACCTATTGACACACCGGCGGCACCGGCGGCAATCGCATCTTCCACCATCTTCAGCACTTCCGCATCCGTATTCGCCTTTGGACCTCCTGCTATTATCACCGGCACCGGACAACTGCGTATTACATCCTTGAAGGAATCCGGGTCGCCAGTATAATTTGTTTTGATGACGTCAGCGCCAAGTTCTGCACCTACACGTGCCACGTGCTTCACCATCTCCACGTCATGCTCGCTCTTCACCTTCTTTCCCCTTGGATACATCATCGCCAAAAAGGGCATGCCCCACTCCTCACATACCATTGTAGTCTCTCCAAGTGCCTCAAGCATCTCTCCCTCGTTCTCCGCTCCCACGTTCACGTGCATTGAGACCGCATCAGCACCTAATCTTATCGCTTCTTCCACCGTAGCTACCACCACTTTGTTTAATGGGTCGGGTCCTAACGAGGTGCTTGCAGATAAGTGAATTATTAGCCCTATATCCTTACCATATCCCCGGTGCCCGGCTATTACAATCCCTTTATGCACGAGAACCGCATTTGCTCCCCCTTCTGCTATTGCATTCACCGCTCTCTTCATGTCCGTCAACCCTTCTATTGGACCCGCCGTCACTCCATGGTCCATAGGGACAATAACACTCCTCCCGCTCTTCCGGTCCACTATCCTTTCCATCCTTATCCTCTTCCCTATGCCCATCCTTTCCATTCTCTCCCTTATGCTCGTCATTTTCTTCTCTCTCTCCCCCTTAAATTTATATATAGTGCCTTCTATTTTCCATTTCCCATTCTTTAGACCAATCTCAGAGTCTCCAAATTCATCGGCGCTACCGTCTCTATGTTAAACTTCTTGTGTATTCCACTTGCTAATGCCATGCATTTGTTATTCTCCCCATGCATGCATATCACCTTAGACGGCAGTGGTCGTATCTTCCTCACGTATTCAATCAATTGATTGCGGTCCGAATGCCCGGAAAAACCATCTATTGTCTTTGTTTCCATGTTTATTTTTATATTCGCTATCTTCCCCTCGATTGAAAACTGTATCTCATTCCAGCCCTTCTGTATCCTTCTCCCAAGCGTCCCTTCCGCCTGGTATCCTACAAAGATAAGCGTGTTACTTTCGTCTCCCGCAAGCCCTTTCAGGTATTCCAACACCGGACCACCGTTTAGCATGCCCGAAGTAGCAAGTATGATGGCTGGCTCTTTTCCCTCTATTATTTCCTTTCTTTTCTCCATATCGTCCACCCGCACAAAAATATCGGATAAGAAAGGATTCTCACCCTGGAATATGGAATTCTTTAGATTCCTGTTGAGATACTCCGGATATGCCGTATGAACCGCGGTCGCTTCCCATATCATACCGTCTAAATACACCGGCACCTCCAGTTGCATTCCCTCCAGTGCCAACATTACTTCCTGCGACCGACCAACCGCAAAAGCAGGTATTATTACTTTACCGCCCTTTTTTATCGTCCGCTCTATCTCTTCCTTTAAATTCTCCTCCGCTTCTCGCCTCGACGGCTGTAAATCGTTCATCCCGCCGTATGTTGACTCTATTACCAACGCTTCAAGCCTTGAGAACGCATTGAATGCCGGGTCGAAAAGAAACGTTCGTTCATACTTTATGTCTCCCGTGAACGCGAGGTTATAAAGCCCATTACCTACATGGAAATACGCAATAGAAGACCCCAGTATGTGCCCCGCATTGTAAAAAGTAAGCTTCATATCCGGCGATATGTCTGTTACGTCCCCATACTTCAACGGAATCGTATGCCTTATCGCATCGCGTATTAACGATGATTTATACGGTATCTTCTTCCCCTCTCTTGCTGATACCTCTATATAGTCCAGTAGCAAAAGTGCCATAAGGTCCCTCGTTGGCTGTGTTATGTATATTGGTCCGTCATAGCCATATAAGAACAGTAGCGGCACTAAGCCTGAGTGGTCAAGATGTGCATGCGTTATCACCACCGCATCTATGTTATTTATCGGTAATACTTCAGGAGCGTATAGATAAGGCACCCCCTCCGAACCTACACTTACTCCACAATCTATTAACACCCTCGTTTCCGGCGTAGAAAGCTGGAATGCGTTTCTCCCTACCTCTCTGCATCCCCCTAACGCCGTTATACGCAGCCATTCATCTTCTTTTGTCTTATCTCTGTATATCCTCCTTCCAACTTTTTTCATAAAGTCCTTCCTGAATTCGCTCTCCTCCCTTAAATGCCTCCTTATGCTTTTTGTTATTGCTGATTGTATTGGTGGCGCTCTGATAACGTTAGGTCGCCACCCTATCACCTTCGCTACTTCTCTAAGTGTTGCTCCATGCGTGCCTATTACCAACCCCGGCTTTTCCGCCTCTATTATCACCTCCGCTTTGTCCATGTCAAAATAAATGTCTTTTATCCCCCCTTCCTCCGGTATAATCTCATTAATTACTTTCGACGCTTTTTCCGGCTCCATCAGCATGTCATTACTTGGTCTAACCGATATTCTCTTCTTCAACTCCTTCGCTAACGTTCTAACTATGGCTCCGTCATCTGCGAATTTCTGCGTATCCTCAGTATATACGACAAGCTCCGGTCCTTCAAATTCCACCCCGGTAATGCTTACGTCAGCCGGTAATAACTCCTCTATTCGCCGCTTTAATTCCGAAAGCATTTCTTCTGCTGGCATTGTCTATCCATTCCTTAACCTTCTATTAATCCAATCTTTAGCTTAGGCGGTGTTCTACCTCTTGCTCCTATTCCTTCCTTTATTCCTATTTTATCTCTTCAACATTAACGTCAACAAAAATGTCGAAAACAAAATTTCAATTAAATGCACTCCTTAGTTCTTTTATCTTTTCTTCACCTACTTCCTCATACTTTTCCTTCCTTATCACCACCACTTGCATATCCCCTCCCGAGGCACTGTCTCTTTTCATCGCGGAATGTAGTGCCTGTATTGCAAGCGATATCCCTTCTTCCAGCGGCATGCCCTTTGAATACCTGTCCTCAAGCACGCCGTATGCAATAGGAGAACCCGAGCCAGTAGCTGCTATCTCTTTCTCATCGGTATTGCCTCCAAAAGGGTCTATCGAAAATATATGCGCACCGTTCCTGTCTATACCCCCTACCAGAAGTTGCACAATATACGGAAACATCCGCTGACCGCTCAGCACGTTGGATAACAGCGTTGTCATCGCTTTTACGCTCATAGGCTCTTGCCTTCTTATCTTATAAAGCTTCGCCTCCACTGATATTAGCCGAACCAATGTCTGTGCATCTCCCACTATCCCCGCCGTTGTCATTCCCATTCGCTCATCCACACGATATATCTTCTTCGCCGCCCTGGAAGCGATAAACGAACCCATCGTCGCACGCTTCTCACTCGCCAGCACTACACCGC
This sequence comes from Candidatus Syntropharchaeum sp., assembly GCA_016782355.1. Lineage (GTDB taxonomy): Archaea > Halobacteriota > Syntropharchaeia > Alkanophagales > Methanospirareceae > WJOV01. The sequence goes on from JADHYP010000022.1 coordinate 8,037, forward strand.
CACCGCATATTAAACCAACGGTGGTCGTCCCTTTCTTTACCTGGTCCATTATTTCCATTATTCATATTCCCCCATGCGTTGTTGTCAGCTTCACGTGTTTTACACCTTTCAAGCTCATTATAGCTTCCGCCAATTCCTTTATCCGCTTCGCCTCTCCTTTCATCACTACTACCTCAAAACAATTTTCTTCATCGAGATGAATGTGCGTTGACGTTCTTATCATACCCAGAAAATGGTGCTGCACCTCTGTTAGCTCATCTCCTAATCCCCTCTGGCTGTGGTCATAGAGATATGTTATGGTTCCTATCTCCTCACCTGTTTCACGCTCCATCCATTCGTATTCCACTATATAGGCTCTAATCGCATCCCTTATCCCTTCCGACCTCGAGGAATACCCCCTCCCGCCTATTATTCCATCAAACTTATTCAACAGATTCGAGGGCAAAGATACTCCGATTCGTGTCAATCCACGCTCTTCTTCCATTTTTTTCTCCTACGATTTCAATAATATCCTATATGTTTTATTATCTCTTCAACCTTACAAAAAGCATTTGAATTATGCTTCTTTATACGAATGACTTTCGAGTGGAAGCCTCGCTTCCTGAGTTCCTGCTCCAACTCTCCCTCATCGAAATCCTGGTCATATCCTATTGCTATTATGTCTGGCTTTATACTATATAAAGGTTCATATATATCTTTTTCGCTACCCAACATCGCTTCGTCCACCACTTTCAATGCCGAAACCATCTTCAATCTCTGCTCCTCCGGTATAATCGGCGTTCTTTTCCTCTTCTTCACGTTTACGTCGCGCCCAACAATGACAAAAAGCTCATCACCCAGCTTCTTCGCTTCCTCCAGATAAAGCAAATGCCCCGGATGGAGTATTTCAAACGTTCCGGTTGCTAAAACCCTTACCATAACTGTTCTCCTCCTACCTCCAAATCCTTCTCCACTATTTCCAGCTCTCTCTCTTCTCCTTTTGAATTATAACATCTCCAACTATCCTCCTCATAAGGATAAAAAGTTATGATATGACAATTTCCCGTTTTGGAAAACGTCAACAAATCCTGCTCTGATGGGCGCATAGCTGCGGGATGCGGGTGGCTATGAACCGACCCTACGTAGTCAAGACCCATTGGCATCATATCCAGCCGTATAATTGCATTTTCATCTGACGAAACCGTGCCGGGGAGGAAAAAAACGTCGGTTATGACATCCGCATCGGCGCATAACATGCCAATGAACTCCCTCGGGTGATTAGATTTGCTCACTTCCAGGATGAACCCCAAAGTATCCTTTACTATTCCCACAATTTTCCTTCCTTTACTCATTTAAACCCGTTTAGAACTAACTAAGAAAGTTTTAGAATAAAACGTCCTTCTGTTTTCACCTCCTCTTCCAGCGGCAAAGTTCCGAATCTCGCTCTCAATATCAGCTCCGCGACCTCGTAATTTAACACCTTTGCTATTCCTACTATGGACGTCGTAGGTCTTGGGTTTATATCCACAACGTATGCCGTGCCATCATCTCCCAATACGAAATCTATCCCCACGTATCCTTTGCATCGAAGCATGGTTACGACCTTCTTACTTGTATTCATTATCTCACGCTCTGCATCCCGTCCTACGAAATAAGGCACTAATCCTCCTTCATATCTCAGCCTTCCCCCCTCCAGCCTCATAAATTGCTTGTTTATCGTCAGTGGTAACACAGAAGAAACCCCAACTACTACGCTACTGCTTATATCCTCACCTTTTATAAATTCCGTTATGATATAATCCTGGTTATCGTCATAAAAAAATGCCGCCTCTTGGTTTCCTTTTCCATTCAGTATAAAGACGTTTTCCGATGCACAGCCATATCTCGGCTTCTTTACATATTCTCCTTTTCCCATCTCGCTATCGAGCACAATCCCCGGCACGGGTATTCCGGTATCCTTCAAAATTTTTGTCGCCTCCATCTTGTCAGCACATATTTTTACGCACTCCGAGGGACAGCCTAAATTAACAGTATTCGATTCCACGAGCTCTGTAAGTTCGCAGAGTCTATCATCAGGGGCAATAACGATGCCGGCATCGCTTTCCTTCGAGAGCTTATCCACCGCCGCTTCAAAATCATCTTCCGCCTCCGGATAGACAACTTCATTACCAATTCTCTCAAAGCTCCTTCTTAGCGTTGTAAGCATCTCCTTCCCTTCTCTCAATAAAGAACCGCTTTTCCCTTCGCCCCCGCCTACTGCATACTCCGCCACCATTATCCGCATTTTATTTTTCTACTGCCGGTGCAAGCGTTTTCACATGCTCAACGAGCTTTGCTAACGCAAGGAGTATATTCACGAAATAGTCATTATGCAGGGATTTGCCCAAATCTTTCTCCCAGCTCTTCTTAATAGCAATAAATCGTTTCTCCGTCGTTTCCGATATTTTGTCAATGCCGGAGGAATAAACAGCCGCTTCAGCCACACCCTCGACTTTTTTCACTTCTTCCTTTCTCCCTCTTCGCAATCCCGTAAGTGGATAGCCCATTGTGTTTATCGCTCTCGTCACTGATGATATCTTTATCGGATTCTCTCTTATCTTGTTCTCCGCCTCCAGGATATCCTCTACCGTTATCGTTCCTTTCTCTATCCTTTCGTGGTATTTCTGCATCCAATCAGGTCCTCGCACGGGTCTTCCAGGCTCTTTTCCCTTTTCAACGAATCCCGCATCTCTCACACCGACTTCTTCACTCTTCCCTCTTCGCAATCCCGTAAGTGGATAGCCCATTGCACTTATCGCTCTCGTCACTGTTATCAGCTTTATTGGCACCGCCCTTATCCTGTTCTCCTCTTCCAGAATATCCTCTGCCGTTATCGTTCCTTTCTCTATCCTTTCGCGGTATTTCTGCATCCAACCCGGTCCTCGCTCTATTCTTCCGGGTTCTGCGCTCTCTTTAACCGGCTCCTCCCTTTTCTCCTCTCTCACACCGGCTTCTTCACTCTTCCCTCTTCGCAATCCCGTAAGTGGATAGCCCAGTGCATTTATCGCTCTCGTCACTGTTATCAGCCTTATTGGCACCGCCCTTATCCTGTTCTCCTCTTCCAGAATATCTTCTGCCGTTATCGCCTTTTTCTCTATCCTTTCACGGTATTTCTGCATCCAACCCGGTCCTCGCTCTGTTCTTCCGGGTTCTGCGCTCTCTTTAACCGGCTCCTCCTTTTTCTCCTCTCTCACACCGGCTTCTTCACTCTTCCCTCTTCGCAATCCCGTAAGTGGATAGCCCATTGCACTTATCGCTCTCGTCACTGACGATATCTTTATCGGCTCCTCTCTCTCCTTGTTCTCCACTTCCAGAATATCCTCTACCGTTATTGCCCCTTTTTCTATCCTTTCCTTGTATTTCAGTATCCAACTCGGTGCTCTCTCTATCCTCCCCATCTCGTCACCTTTCCCTTCATTTCTCTCATTCTTTAACTATAATCTATAACATATTTATGTTATGCATCAAAAAGAAACTATAAAATCAAAAAAAGGTGGTGATTTCAAATTCCCTGCGGAAAGAAGAGAAAGATAGCAAAGATGCGGAAGCACAAGTTGAAGAAGAGAAGGAAGAAGATGAGGTATAAGAAGTAAGCTGTGGGGGCAGAAGTTTTCCCGCTTTCTATCCCACTCGCTGCATTTTTTTCTTATCTTTTATTTTTATCACGCCATATTCGTTGTAACTTCTTATGCATACTTCTTACTGTTTCCTCCAGCATAAATTGCCGTCAATTCAACGAAAAGGATTTATTTAAATAAAGAGTATTAAAAGAACGACAAGAAAAAGACGGGGGAGAAAGATAAAATATGAAGGAGCTAACAGAGGTAAGGACGTTAAAAGAAGGGAGATACGCTGTTATGGATGATGAGCCGTGCACAATAATGAGTATAACGACCTCAAAGCCGGGGAAGCATGGAGCGGCGAAAGCGAGGATAGAAGGGATGGGGGTATTTGATTCGCAAAAAAGGACGGCAATTCAGCCTGTTACTTCGAAGATGTACGTGCCAATGATAGAGCGGAAGAGTGGTCAAGTGCTTTCCGTTTTGGATGATACTGCGCAAGTTATGGACCTTGAGGACTATTCAACGATAGAAATAAAAATACCGAAGGAATTGAAGGATAAGGGGCGGATTGAGCCGGGTAAGGAGATACCTTTTTTACATTATGAGGGAAAATACAAGATAGATGTGAAATAATAAGAATAATAAAAAGGGGGGGATGAAATGGTTGAGAAGAAAACGATAGGGAGAATTACGCATTATTTCTCGGGGGTAGGCGTTGCGGTGGTAGAGCTGAGTGATGATATAAAGATGGGG
>JADHYP010000023.1 GCA_016782355.1 Candidatus Syntropharchaeum sp.
ATAACGGTATTTGCAAAGGCGAAGGAAGTGGAGAAGATATGTTCGCTTTTTGCACCGTAAAATCTTCTGTTTTTCTTTAAATCAAAAGAGGTATAAGAATGGAAAGAATAAAGACTTTTATCAAAACCGCCCTGATTGGTGGAATCGGTGTCATTCTCCCCGTTATAATTTTGGTAATGGTATTTAGTTGGCTGTTCAATTTTGTTACAGGTAATATTCAACCGCTAACAAATCTTATTTTTGCCGACCCCGACTCAATAGGTATTTTTGCAGATATTATTTCAATAATCATTATTATTATAGCTTGTTTTCTTCTCGGACTGATAGTAAGGACTAAATTAGGTCAATATATACATAATTCAATTGAAGAAACATTTTTGAAAAAAATCCCGGGCTATAACATAGCTAAGGATACAGTCGAACAATTTATTGGAAGAGAAGAGATGCCCTTTTCTTCTGTCGTTTTGGTTAAGATATTGGATAATGACACTTTAGTTACCGGGTTTATTACTGATAAGCATTCTAATGGAAGTTACACGGTATTTGTACCAACAGGGCCAAATCCAACATCAGGAAACATATTACACGTCAAATCCGAAAATGTATTTAAAGTAGATATACCTCTGGAACACGCTATGAAATCGATTATAGCTTGTGGAGCGGGCTCTAATAAATTAGTTGAAAAATACATAAATTTACAGAATGATTAATTTGGTGCTTGTGATTTTTCTTTTCCGAAAACGCTTTTCTTTTTCGTATTTCTTTACCGCCGAGATCACGGAGAGCGCTGAGATGAAATAAATGATTTTTCTTACTCTCTGTGTTCTCTGCGGGCTCCGCGGTAAACAAGTACTCTTTTTCTAAAACAAAAGGGTTTAATCTAAAGCCGCCTCTTAAACTCTGAAATCACTTCCTCCAATTTCTCCGTCACTCTATATTTCCGTATCGCTTTTCCCTTTGACTTCGGCAGTTCTGATATTTCGTAATTACTGCTCAAGAATCCGTATTCCTCTAAGGTGAGGAGATGGTAAGAAACAAGTCGTCTTTCTTCCCCCAGCACTTTACTCATCTCATTTATGTGCATCGGCTTCTCAACAAGCAGCTCCACAATCCTAAACCGTATCGGGTGCAAAAGCGCATGAACCTCCTTCAATAAATCATCGTCGATTTTCATCATACATCCTTATTTGAAAATAGTGCTTATATATTTTTTCATCTGTGGAATATAAATAAGTATAAGTTAAAAACAGAAAGGGGATGATTATAAACAGGATTGAATTTTTTAGAAAAAACTTTATATACAACAAATTTCAAAATATAACCTATGAAAAAATCAATTATTGCTATATTATTTATTGTAGTTATTGGAACTTTATTAATTATTAGTTTTTCTAATAATATACAGCCAAAAAATAAATGTGAGTCATTTATGGCAGAAAATAGTATTGATTTTCCATGTAAATATTTTATTTCACAGGGGGAGATACCAAATGGTTATCAAATAAAAACAGATGAGTCAAATAAATTCGTAATTGGTAAAAATACTGATCCTGATGTTTCGTTTGGACCGGGGGATGGGATAAAAGATTGGTCATATGTTGTTTATATTAAAGAAGATGGGCAAATCAGTTTAAACGTTTTAGAATTTAATGCGGGATATGATAAAGGAAAAAACATTGAGAAAATCAACTCGATAAAGGAGCAAATGACTAATAGTCTAGGTTACGGTTTAGAATATTGGGTGGATGGAGATAGAATAATTATTCTGTTGCCTTTGGCTGGTTCAAAAGAAGAGGATATTGATGCTTTCAAAAGTAAGTTAGATGATAAAATCTAATTCGTCCCCTTACCACCAAATTAAATTGGTATCTGCTCAAAATTCGGTGGATTTTTGAGCAATTACCTCATTCACCCGAAGTCGCATATATTTCATAAGGCATTATCTTCTTGTTTACCTTCTTCTTCCCTTTCAACTTACTTACGAGGTCGGCGGCTTTCTCCTTCTTCTCCCTCCTCTTCAACCGCTCCATTATGCCCGCCATCTCTTTCTCCTTTCCCTCACCGCCGTGTTCCTTCTCCTCCTCCTTTACATACCCGCCACCTGCATCCTCTTCCACCTCTATTTCCTCTTCTTCCTCTTCCTCCATCCCCTCAAAAACCATTACACTCACTTTAACTCAACCCCCTTACACTTTTTTGCTTCTTTTTCTTGATAAAACTTTCTTTTAATAAATTATCTTCTCAGGATATAATCTTTTCGCTGCTGATAAAACTTCCTCTATTTCTCGTCCCTCTATCATTTCCGCCCCTATCTCTTCCTTAGTCAGCATAAACGGCTCGTCCAGTATTATTTTCGCTTCGTTAAGCACCATCGTTGACCAGCTAACACTTCTCACGTGCGACCCATACCTTTTCAACATCTCAACCTTGAAAAATTCCCTCGTTCGCTCAGGTGCATTACTCAATGCGTATTTTACTCTATCTGATAACGAAGACCAATCAACCTGCGGCAATTCTTTCTTTGCGAACGCCAGCGACTCCTTCGGATTGCAGAGACAGCTACCTTTCGTACTCTCTTCTCCATCCACAATGCAGTACAGCACGCTTTCGTCCAGCAATGCATACTGATTACAGATGCTTATTCCCTCAGAAGCGCTTTTTGGCTCATAATTCACGAGCAACGCCAGTTTCGTCACCCAGTCTATTCCATCCACGTATTCTTCCACTCGCCGGGCTTCCAGCTTCTCTATCACTTCTTTTAAACTTCTCCTGCCCATTTCATCCCACTTTCCTTCTTCTTCGCCCTTCTCTTCATACATCTTCTCTATTCCCTCGAGATAAAATCGGAGTATGGAAACGGCATCGGTCATCTCCCCGTTCTTCAACTTTATCTTCCACTCGCATTCCTGTGTATCCGCGGATATTTTCTTGAATGCCCGCACCGGGTCGTCTATCTCCGGCGCATCGTCCAGGAACCCCGATTCAAATGCACAAATTACCATCGCTTGTGCAACGTCACGCAAGAAAATCGCGTATTCTGAACGAAGTGCCTCGTAATGTATGTCGTGTAGTCGCCAGTATTGACGTGCCGCATGAGGCTGGTCTCTCGTGTTCAGGATGCCTCTACCCAATGTAGTGGAAAGCGAAGACTTCTGAACAACGAACATCGCTCTTGGCGAAATAACGAACTTCACTCCCTCTTTACCAATGGTATCCCCGGAAACGACGTCCCCGGACCCCGTGAACAATATTCTTGTGACAACCCAGGGTATTAACGCTTTTTCTACACGGTTCCAATCCTTGCACGCTTCCCTTTTTGTTATTATATTCCCATGCGTAGCATAAGTATTCGTCTTTATTTTTTCACCTTTTCCTATGCGTATGCCACTGCCTGCAGCAACGCGACTGAAGAAATTGGCGACGTTATTCTTATGAATGACAACTTTTTTCTTTAAAGTCCGGCTCGCCTCCCTCGACCCCGCGAAAGCATATATCTCCGATACTTTGTCGTATGCCACGGCATCAAAGGGGTTATTGTAAGAAGGCGTTGCTATTTCAAGATGTCCCATATCGTTATAAATCCGGCAGCCGTTATCGCCATACGAAGACGTTATCCTCGATTCATGCGCTTCCTGCGATACTTCGGTAGCTGTGTCCCACTTCACATCCCTTGAAAATCTTCTTCTTTTTAAACCTTGAATCGCCGCATTAACGAGCAAAGAAGGATTTAAAGTCGCTTTCGCAGTCACTGGATATTCCTGCTCTATCCCTCTTATCTTATTCTCTGTTCCCGTTCCTGTTCCTGTTCCTGTTCCTTCTCCCTTCCTCCTCTCGCTCATTAGCCTTTATCATAAATTCGTGGTTTTATTTGTATAAATTTTTATTTTCTTATTCTATACCCTGACAACCAAATTTTGGGGAATGGAAAAGTATATATATACAAAAGGAGTATAATATATAACGCAAATGGGTGAGAAGATAAGAGATCGTTTGAAGAGGCGTGTTTCGCTCGACGATACGTTGGAAAATTTGCTATTACATGCACATAGAAGCAAGCCGAGCGATTTTGCGGGTGCATGGATAATGAACGACGAGGAAGAAGAAGAAATCAAAGAAAGTCTTAAGAGGTTGTGGGGAACGTGGAAGATGGATTAATCGTGGATACGGACGTTTTGGTTGATTTACTACGCAAGAAAGATTTCGATTGCTCTGGTTAATGGTTTTGGTATTTTGACAAATAATGTAGCACATTTCAATAAGATAAAACATTTACGGGTGCTCAGTGGCAAATGATACAGATTACGGTGGCGGACGATTTCAACTCCATTGTTTTTACTCCCTCACCTCTCCCCAGCACTACATCTACTCCACTTCTTCCTCTTCCTTCCCCCTCTTCTCCTCTCTTCTTATCTCTTCTATCCTCTCCTTTATACTTCCCTCATCCCATCCATCCAGTTCATCAAATCTATAAGTTTTGTTATTGGAATACAGCAAATAGTCTAAATACGGATTCCTGACGATTCTGTTTCTTATTTCTCTACTTATCTCCTCCTCCCAGCCCCTTATGTCCCCTTCCTCGGCAAGCAATCGGACGAGAACCTGTCTTGTTCCTTCCCCTCTTCTACGCTCTCGCAAAAACACCACCACCGCACTTGGCATCCTCGCAAGTTCCGGATACCGCTCAAATAGCCTCGTATATTCCTCTCCCGTTGGCCTACTCACGTCTATCTTTACCTCCGGCTCCCTGTTTATCGTTATCTTATTCCAGCTCAGCACCGCATTCTCGAATTCTGATGCGAGTCTTACCCTTAACTCGGCTCTCGAATCATTCGGTGGGAATAATAACGCTTCCCCTACCTCCTCTTCCGTTAGTATTCGCTCCACTCCCATCCTATCCGCTACTTGCTCGTATAAGTCATAATCACAGAGATTGGCGAAATCAAACGATGCCGCTATCTCTTTCTCCACACGCTCATCCATCATGTACATGCTCCGGTAATCAAACTTCCCCTTTGACGTGTATTCATATTCAAAATCACCTATCTCGTTCTTTATCACCCATAGCTTCATCACCCATTCTAAACGCCGCACCACGTATGGGTCTTCAAGCAATCCCTGCTCGAACTTGTCACAAAGCCTCTTGAACGTATCCAAAACGTATTTGTCCCAGTAGGACGTCTCTCGTTCCTCAAACAACTCCTCTATCACCGCGAGATAATGACAATTGAGATAATCAATCGCGGACTGCGTCCTCCCGTTCATTAACTTTATCCGCCAATCACCTTCGGTATTCATCGAAATATCTTTGAATGTTTGAAGCGGATTCCAGATGTCCTCTACATGCGAGATATTCCCGGATTCTATCGCATCTATCACATACGATGTAAGAGCATTATTGAGCAGCCGTGTTACCTCAGAGCGAACACCCTCACCCGACGTAACGTGGACACGATATTTATCCTTTGTACTCAACGGCTCGTCCCGTGTAGATAATATCGGCCACTGCGAAGGCGACTCCGTGAGAACTCGCTTCGATACCATCGCTTTCGGCGAAATTACATATCTTATCCCTTCTTTTTCCGCTACGAACCCACCAGCGCCAAAGAATATCTTCCGAAGCACTAAAAACGGTATGAGCAGATTCTCTTTACCCGCAAATTTCTTCCTCTCCACCATGTATGATTCGTGCGTGCCCCGGCTATACCTCTTGTCTATCTCCACGTTTGCTTTCCAGCATTGGATGCGTGCAGGGCTACTCCCTCTTTTCCTCAACTTCTCCCTGTATCTTTCATTTGCTTTCTCCACGCCTATTTGCATGTACAATTCCGCCGCCTTATCATATTTCAGCACCTCGAAGGCGTTTCTGCATTCCGGCGTGGCTATCTCTAAGTGACCTCCGGTGCAGATGTAAATCCGGGAGCCATTTCTCAAAAAACCGTCGTTCCTCCTCCGCAACTTCGAGCATATCGCATCCGTCCCATCAAAAAAAGTATAATTCTCAAGCGCATGAATCACCTCATCTACGTGATAAAATCTCGCATACCTGTACAAGCCCGGCGATTCTGAACTTATGCCCACTCTAAATTCGTGCTCTAACCCCTGCCATTTGTTCAAATCCTCCCGCGCCATTTTATTTTAAAAATGCATTCCCGTTTCTTCTTCCGGCATTCCCTCATACCCGGATGCTAATATCTCTTCCGCTCTTCTCTGCACAAACTTGTCAAAGCCCTCTTTCAGGTGTCCCATGTTCACTCCTATATCCTCTATGCGTTTATACTTCTTCTGCAAATCATTCGTCTTGCTTCCAGCATCTAATATCACTTCAATTCCTTCAGCATCCCACATTCTCTTCATGTCCTCGTTGCTGATTGCTCCTTTTTTCAACATCAGCAACGTCCTCTCCTCCAATGCCTTATCCCTCGCATAGTGGAATATCTGCGCTATGAACCGCCCGGTTATCGTATCCGCCCTCCTTATTCGCCCTATTTCTGTCTCAACGTAATTATCACTGTACATATAGCCGACCATCTCCCTCACCAGATACGACCTCGCCTCTTCTTCTCCGCCCTTTTCCTTTATCAGGCAGCGGTCAATGGGAATCTTTTTAACATATAAGCTCGCAATGGAATATGCAGCTTCCTTATCAGGTGCGGGAACCTCAATTATCTTGTCAAATCTCGCCCGGAATGCGGAATCTATAAGATACAACCTGTTCGTCGCTCCTATCACCGTAAGGTGTGGATGCAGAGCATGGAAACCCTCCAGCAGGTCCAGTAGTTGCCCGGTAACTCGCTCCGGCGCTCCCGAGGAACCCGTGTACATGCCCCTTTCCTGTGCTAACGCATCTATCTCGTCAAAGAAGATTACACCATAGTCGTTTTCCCCTTCCTCTAATTTAGCGTTCGCAGCCTTGAACACCATTCGCACGTTCTTCTCCGATTCGCCAAGCCACATGCTGAAAAGCTCTCCTGCTCCTACCTTCACAAATTCACAATTCGGTAATGCGGATGCCAACGCTTTTGCACACATCGTTTTCCCGCAGCCCGGCGCACCATACAGAAGTATCCTTCTCGAACCTTCTCCATATTTCGTGTAATCGTCAGGATTTATCATCGGAAGAATAATGCTCTTTATTAATTCCTGCTTTACCTCTTTCAAGCCTCCAATGTCATTAAAACTCACCTCGGGGCTCTTCGTGACTTCATATCTGGAGAATTCCTTTGTCTTGTAACTCTTCTTTATGTCAAACGTGCCGGGGAGAAGCCCTACCTTCATCCCCTCTTTTACCATTTCCTTCTCTTCTTCTCTTAGCTTTTTATATAATCTACCACGTCCTTTTCCCGTGGATATTTCAGCTATCCATCCATCTTCATCGTCGTCCTTCCTCAACTCCTCTACCTCTCCCACTTCTAAATCCACCATCCGGTCATATACCTTCGTGATGCCTATGGTAAATCCACTTGGGTTATTCCTATCAGGGATGCGCCCTATGAAGACATATTTCCCTTCTTGTAGCTCACCTATTTCTTCCGCAGTAAGCGTTCCGTATGGCAAAGCCTTTAACGCACCATTCAAATTCACGATTGCACCCTCTTCGGTCTTTTCCACTACGAACCCACAGTCTAAAGGCGGTGACCTCGCTTTTGACACAAGTTTCTCCAAATCCGCTTTATACGCTTCTGTCTCCTCGTATTTCCTCCTCAACCGCCTGTAGTCACTCTCTAACCGTTCATATTCGTATCTTGGGATATAGTCCACCCTTTCTTCCATGTTTAATCCCCTCTTACAATATAAGAGTAAATTGATTTTATAAAAATGCGATGCCTCGCTCTTGTTTTTATATAATTATATTTACAATATATAGTTAAATAAATGATGAGGGGAAAGTATTTGTTTACCGCCGAGAGCACGGAGAGCGCTGAGAGGAGATAAATGATTTCCCCGACTCTCTGTGTTCTCTGCGGACTCAGCGGTAAACAAGTGCGATGAGAAATGATGAAAGAGGAGAAAAGAAAAATACAGCTCACAGGCGGTTCAACTCTCACTATATCGCTTCCTATAAAATGGGCGAGAGAAACGGGTTTGAAGCAAGGAGATGAGCTCTCTTTAATCCAACGCAGTGATAACTCGCTCGTCATAACACCGGAGAAGAAGGAAAAGGAGCAGATAAAATCCGCGGAGTTCGAGTTCTCGGAGGAAGAGAGCTTTGAAGACAACTTCCGGTATCTTATCGCTTATTACCTCGTTGGGTATGACCTCGTAAAGCTTTTATCGCCAAACGGTTTCGGGGCTGAAGAAAGGAAGAGGATAAAGGAGGTGGTGAGGAAGAGGCTGATAGGCATGGAGGTCGTTGGAGAGTCGTCAAGGGAAATAGTACTCCAGAGCTTTTTAAAATACGAGGATTTTACACTGCGAGATGCGGTACGGAGCATGTCAGAAATAATATTGTCAATGCACGCGGATGCGATTTCTTCGCTCGATGAACGTGACGCGAACCTTGCGGAGGACGTTATAGAGCGTGATAACGAGATAGACCGATTTTATTTGCTTATTGTAAGGCAGCTCAAGGCTGCGATGAGCGATCCCGACCTTGCAAAGAAGATAGGCGTGGGCAGGCAGCGCGATAGCCTGGGATACCGGATAGTAGTGAAGTGCATGGAGAGGATAGGCGACCATGTAGAGAATATAGCGAAGAATTCCATGATGATAAATTCAAAAAGCTCTATCTCGGAACCTGCATCCTTAGGAGTTAAAAGCTTAGAAGGCATAAAAGAAATCGGCTTCCGTGCCGAAAAACTCTTCACCAAGACTCTGGCTTCATTATCGAATATGGGTATGAAAGAGGCGAATGAAGCGATAAGGGATGCAAATGCGCTGATAGATAAGTTAGAGGGAATAAATGAGCGAGTTCTGGTAGAAGAGCTGAGTATTACGGATAAAATTCACATTCTTTCTATCCTGGAGAGTTTGGGAAGAATAGCGAAGTATTGCACGGATATAGCAGAGGTAACGATAAATATGGGGACGAGAATAGCGGGAGAATTGGAGTTTTAAGAAATGTTAGAGAAGTTAAGCAGTTCGCTGAAGGAAACGATTCGGAAGATAGCGATGGCGAAGCGGATAGACAAGCATACGGTTGATGAGCTCGTGCGGGACATACAGCGTGCTTTGATACAGGCGGACGTTAAGATTTCACTGGTGAAGGAGCTTTCGAGTCGCATAAGGGAACGCAGTTTAAAGGAGACGATGGTGTTGAATCCGCGAGAGCACGTGATTAAAGTGGTCTATGAGGAGTTGATGAACATCATAGGAAAGAGCGTGGAAGTGCCTTTAGCGCCTCAGAAGATAATGATGGTGGGTTTGCATGGCACGGGAAAAACGTCATCGTGTGCGAAACTCGCGCGGTATTTTCAAAAGAAGGGTTTAAAGCCCGCGGTTATCTGCGCTGACGTGTATAGACCGGCGGCATCCGACCAGCTAAGGCAACTGTGTGATAAAATCGGCGTTCCGTTTTACGATGGTGCGCCGGAAGGAAAAGAGGTGATGGGCATAGTAAAGACCGGAGTAAAAGAATTTGAGAAGTATGACGTTAAGATAGTGGATACCGCGGGGAGGCATGCGCTGGAAGAAGACATGATAGAGGAGATAAGAGAGATAGGAGGGGCGATAAAGCCGGAACAGCGATTTCTTGTTCTGGATGCGAGCATAGGGCAGCAGGCATCAGTGCAGGCGCGGGCTTTTGACGATGCGATTGGAATTACCGGCATTATTATAACCAAGATGGATGGAACTGCGAAAGGAGGAGGAGCGCTTTCTGCTGTATCGGAGACGAATTCGGGAGTTGCATTTATAGGCACGGGGGAAAAGGTGGATGATTTTGAGAAATTTGAATCCGATGGGTTCATCTCTCGGCTGCTCGGGATGGGCGACATAAAGAGTTTGATAGAGATGGCGGAGGAGAGTTTAAAGCCCGAGGATGTGGACGTTGACATTTTAAAAGGAAAATTCACGTTAAATGATTTGTATAAGCAGTTAGAAGCGGTGAAGAAGATGGGACCGATGAAGAAATTGATTCAAATGCTGCCTTTGGGTGGGCTTGGCATTGATTTCGACGACCAGATGTATCAAATTACGGAGGATAAATTGAAGAGATTCAAGGCGATGATGGATTCGATGACGGGCGAAGAGCGGAACGAGCCGAAGATAATAGCTGGGTCGAGGTTACGAAGAATAGCGAGGGGTTCGGGCTCGACGACTGCGGAGGTAAACGAGCTGATAAAATATCACCGGCTGATGCAAAAGATGATGAAGAGTTTAAGCACGGGACGAGGAATGGGGAAAATACCGATGATGAAAGGGATGCCACTGGGTAAGATGATGAAGAGGATGAAGTGAATATAAGCCATCCGGAACTCGCTTTGAGCATTATTTGTATTTACAAACCATGTCTTTTAGCAACTCTTTCCTTAAGCTCGTCACCAAGCTTTAAGGCTATTTCATCCGTGAGCCTGCTTTTTCTCGCTTGATATGAAAAAAGGAGAAGTGCCCTATGGTCTGGTCCTGGATAAAAATGAAATCAGTTCGGAGGTTGAGAATACTTTTATCGCGTATTTCTCTAACTTTTTCAATCTCTTCTCATTAGACCAAAGCCCAATCTCATGCCCATTACTCTTAAAGGATAGAGATAGAGCAACGTATGGAACGTCTTTCAAATGTGGTGATAATATCTTCTCCGCTATTGACACGAATCTCTCAAATGAATCTCTGGGAACAATTTTTATAAACAATGGCAAGGAGGAGAACATTATATCAAAATCCTGTGGGAAGAGGTGGAACTTAGAACAAATCTCCTCCTTATGCTTTCCAACTTCTTCTAACACATATTTCGGAGCGAATAAGTCCAAATCATATTCTAATTCAGTGTCTAAAATTAACTCTCTTGTCGTACTGTCTTTTTTGAAAAAGGAGAAGAGGATATTAGCATCAACGACTAATTTCATTCTTAGACGCAGCCCTTATTTGACAAGACTATATCTCTTCGCCAATTCCTCGTTTACTTCCCTACCTAACCTCAAGCAATCTTCATCAGATAGCTTGCTGTTCTCCGTCATTCTATTAAATACTGACAGCAGCAATTTCCTGAATGCCTTTGACTTCTCTAACTTCAACTCAGCCAATCTCTCTTCTATTGCCTCTAAAGCGAACTTAGACTTATCCGCAGCCAATTCTTCTATTTCCTTCTCCAATTTCTCCGGTATCTTAACAACTAACTCCGCCATTTCCACCACCTATAACCCTATTAAGCATACGTATATAAATAACTTTCTCTCTAAACCCTTTTTCCTCTTTAAAACTTTTAAGAAAAGTTTTATCAAAAAAGTTTGACCAAAAAATAATCCTATAATCACCTACCTCAAATGATAGTTTGCCCTTTAAACATTTTCTAAACCGAGCTCCTTAACAAAATCCTTTAAATCCCTTGCCTCTCCCTTTTCTACCTCATCTTCTGATTTTCTTATCGCCTTCATTAATTCTTCATCTGCCAGGATATCCATCGTTTCAAGGACTTCGTCTAAGAGACTTCTCGTCTGAAACAAAAGTTCTAATGCCTCTTTGTCAAAGACAGAAACTACTTCGCTCATTTCTTTCTGCACCCATTAATTCTAATGTTCTTCATACTATTTAAATAAATCGTCTCTTTCAGTAGTTCTGAACACTTCTACTTTCGAGAGATATAAAAAAGAGAAAAATAAATTATTGACACAGATTAACGCTCGTGGGCTCTGCCCACGTCCCCGCAAGCCCTGAAAGGGCTTAATTAACACAGATGATAAAAATCAACAATGTTAAAATTAAATAAATCCGCGTAAATCCGTGTTAATCTGTGTCTTAAATTTTAGAGAAGGAAGTTATACTTTATATACAAACGAGGAAAGGGAAATAGACGACTGAGACATTCACCACCTCAACCCCACTCGCGGCTTTCCCGCCTCTAAAAACGTTTCCGCTATTCCATGACCAAGTTCTCTGGCAAACACGCCGAATAACGACTCAAAAGCCGATTTCCTTCCGTATTCAACCACTCTTGGCTCCCCTTCGATTCCTGCCAGTTCCGCTGCGAGGTCAACGGCATCCTGAAAATTACCCAACTCATCTACCAACCCCATCTCTTTTGCCTGCCTGCCAGTGAGGATTCTACCATCAGCAAGCTCTAATACCTCGCTCTCGTTCATCTGTCTTCCTTCCGCTACTGCCCGAACGAACTGAAAATAGATGTCATCA
>JADHYP010000024.1 GCA_016782355.1 Candidatus Syntropharchaeum sp.
TAAAAGCACGTTTAGGAGGGTCCCAGCCCCAACCGCGCCACACCCGAATGAATTCGGGTGCATCCATGGTGGTTTGTTTGGGCTTTCCTCATCTTATACTGCTTTTATAGGCTTTTCACTCCAATCTAATCGCTGGTATCCAATCGGTGTATGTTTTTCCATTCGCATCCACGAACGAAGTGCAAGTAATTGTTCCTCCTGTTACATCCTTGCTTTTCGCATGTATTATCTGTGGATAAGAACCCGTAACAATTGTATAATTATACGTGTGTCCAGCTAATAAGGTAACAGATGGAGTAATTGTTATGTTATGCCAGTCACCTACGTATCCGTTCCAAGTGCCATTTGCTATCAATTTGCCATTTTCGTATAATTCAATGGACTCAGTATGCCCGCCAGTTCCAAGACATGGATATGTGTATAATCTGCTAACGCTGATGTTATGAGAAGGTTTAATTGTACCGTTGTGCGTTCCCATTATGCTTGGATAAGTTCCTTCTCCAGTATCAAATAGAACGTCTTCCCATGGAGTCGATGATTTTGATGCTTGATTGGTATTACCATAAGTTCCCATATTTATTCTGTTACCATTAGGCTCTGGTTCATTGTCATACGAAGAGGTTGGGTCGCCAGCATCTATACAGGGCGAATCGTTTTCATCTGCTGTCCAGCCCCCATCGTGATATGAGCCGGCAGTGCTTTGCAGATGAAAATCATCATTGCCCGGGTCCACAAATAATGGGTCTGTGTCCATACAACCTGTGCCGAACCAAGCTTGCCCTGTGCCACCCTGAATGTCGGAATAGGTAGCCATTACAGAACCGCCATCGTGCGATATAGCCTGCCCGGTACTATTCCAGATTATCTCGTTGCATATATTCAAAGTAACATCTTGCTCGGTATAGAAATAAACACCGCCGCCATCACTACCCGAGTTACCATAGAATGCGTCGTTTCTCAGGGTTAGTTTCTCGACAGTGCCAGTAGCAATCGAAAGCCCACCACCGACACTAACAGCAGTATTACTATCAAAAATATTATTTACTAGCTCTATTTCTCCCGTCTCAGAGTAAAGGTTTGCACCAGCGCCATTAACGTGAGCGTGATTATCGCTGAAGGTATTCCCTGTAAAAGCTAACGAGGCGCTCCCAGCACCACTAACCCAAAGACCTCCCCCATTAGCGAATTCTCCAGGAGCAGTATTGTTGTTGAAAGTATTGTTCTCAACATTGACCGAGCCGTCATACACATCCAAGTTAGCTCCTCCACCGCTTCCCGTAGTCGCAGAATTATTGGTGAAATCATTGTCCCTCAGTGTTACTGTTGCTGTTTGGGTGTATCTTACATGGAGACCAGCTCCTCCCAAATAACATTGATTATCATCGAAGGTATTATTCGTAATCTCCATTTCTCCGTTATTTCCAAGCATATAAGCAAAGGCACCCCCACCATCGGGATCGTCACCACGACCAACGGGATCGGCGCCAACAGAGTTATTGGTGAACGTGTTGCCACTAAGGCGGAAGTGCACATTATCAGCGTCAAATCCCGAATAAAGCATAACACCGCCAGCGTCATCGGCTGTAGTACCATTTATGAACGTATTATTTATGACGGTTGCTGTACCAGTGTCGCCAGCCCCAATGAACGCACCGCCAGCGTCATTACCTGCGGCTGAATTGCCATTGAAAGTATTCCCACGCAAGGTTACTGTACCACTGGTAACGGTAGCTGAAACACCGCCTCCTCCCCCAGATTCATCAGGAGCAGAATTATCTTTGAATTCGCACTCTTCTATGGTTATGTCTGCTAGACCACCATCCACCTCAACACGTAATCCACCTCCAAAACCAAAGGAGATGTTCCCCTTTTGGAAGGTTATGTTTCTTACGGTGATATTGGCATCAGGACTTGAGGTGCGGATGTTCAAAATCTGTGTTGAATCCCCACCATCAAGGATAGTTGAGCCTGTCCCTGCACCCACTATGGTGAGGGTGTGATTCTCAGCCGAATCATAGGTAAGCGTCGTTGCCACATTATAGGTTCCTGCTGCAACGTTAATCGTGTCATCCTCTCCATTATTTGCTGCCGTATTCAGGGCATTCTGAAATTTTAGTACACTATCAACATAGAATGTTTCTGCTCTTGCAACTGGAAGAGGGGCTAAGAGCCCAACTAAGAGGGCAGCTATTAGAAAGCCAGTCAAAGCAATTGCTTTGATTTTTTTACTCTTATTTTGTTCGGTTCTTTTCATTTGGTTCATCGCATTTTTATAGGGATTTTACTCTAATCGAATCGCAGGGATCCAATTGTCATGTCTCTTTCCATTTGCGTCTATAAACTTATCGCAAGTGATTACACCATCATCTACTTTCAATTCATCAGTATGATGTATTTGTGGATAAGAGCCCGTCCTGATTATGTAATTGTAAGTTTTGTTGGCTGATAGAACAACAGTCTTGTCGAAAGTGATGTTTTTCCAATCGCCTGCATATCCTTTCCAAATTGCCGTTGAATTC
Organism: Candidatus Syntropharchaeum sp.; assembly: GCA_016782355.1. Lineage (GTDB taxonomy): Archaea > Halobacteriota > Syntropharchaeia > Alkanophagales > Methanospirareceae > WJOV01. The sequence continues at coordinate 2,520 of JADHYP010000024.1, forward strand.
CAGGTTAAGTTCCAAATTTTAGCATATTCTGTATGCCCCCCAGTTCCTACGCATGGATATGTGTACATTTTAGTTGCAATAACGGGATGATTGGGTTTTATTGTGCCCGTATGGTTTCCCATGATACTTGGATAAGGATTTTCGGATGGTCTTGTATCAAAGATTGAGACCGTTGGCTTTGTAAGTATAGTAACTGCCCACACTTCACTCCATTTGCTCTCTGGATAACCACGCTCCATGTCTATAGCTTTTACTCGCCAATAATAAGTCCCTTCTTCAATCTCTACCGGTGTATAGGTATTGTAAGTAATATAGGATACGTCAATCTCCGGTGACTGGAAGTCACTATCGTTGTCAATCTGGAGATAGTAACAGGAATCAAGCACATACGACCACTCAAAGGCGGGAATATATTCTACACTTGTGCCATTTGCGGGAGAAATAAGTGCTGGAGCTTGGAGAGTTGAAGTAGTGGTAATGACAGTTGGTCGCTCTACGTTACCCGCATTATCAGTTGCTCTTGATTTTAGGGCATAGGAGAAATTGCTATCCCATGTTATACCGCTGCAGTTGAACGTCCATTCAGTAGTGCCCGAAGCCAAAAGCCAGGTTTCTTTATCTCCCCAGCTATCTCCATCCCAATATTTCCTGTCATTGTTGCGTTCAATACTTAATTCCACCTTCCTTACTCCAGATCCGGGAGCGTAATCGTAGGCTGTGCCGTAAATTTCAGTCATGCTCTCCTGGACTATCTCGTCAGCAGAAAGGAGTATTGATGAAACAGGTGGTATGGTGTCATTAAGCGCCATAAAGAAATCTACCGGAATGCTTGCCCTCGTACCATCCAGTATTACCGTAACAGGACCAGTTGGACTGTGATAATCATAGTTTTCAGCATCTACACTCACGTTGTAAACACCTGGTAGGAGGTCTGAAAATAAGTAACTGCCGTTAACATCAGTGGTTACATTTTGTGTAACAGGTCCGTCAATAGCCGCTGATGCCATGATTGGATTGCCATACCTCTCATCCTCAACCTTACCTGTAATTGAACCGTTAATAAGCCGGATTGCCACTGCCGTATAATCGTCTTCTTCAGGAGTGGTGGGGTCATCACTCAGCAGTAAAGGCACAGTATCCGCGGTAATTAGCGCCTGGCTGGTGATAACCGTTCCGGGGTAGATGTCTGGTTTTGTCAATCCCGTAAAAAGCACTTTCCACGTTTCTCCGCTTTTCAACTCTTTTCTAAACCAGGTGGGTCTTCCCTCTTTGCTTAAATAGCCCTCATCCAGTACTTTTATCTTATCGAAAAAACCAATATCAAGATCACAAATCATATTTAGATTCGTGAGGGAATAATCCATTTTGTTGACGAATTCAAGCGTATATTCTATGGATTCTCCTCTATCTATTTCTTCGTCTGGTGCAATTAGGTTGAACTCATAAGAAGAATTTGGAATATTGCATACTATTACATTGAGCTGTTCTTGATAAATCACCTTGTCTTGCTGAAGCTGAGCGCTTGCCATTCCTCCTGGTCCCATTACTGTCATTCTGATGTAGTAGTCGCCGTCAGATACTTCGGTGGTATCCCAGATAACACCCCATCCATCATCTCCATTGTAATCTGTTCCTATGGTTGTCCATTTCGGCTGTTCTGTTGGGTATGGTCCAGCGGCTTCAAATTGTACCCATTTTATAGGTAAGGTCTCTGCGAAGGCTTTTCTCATTCTAAATGCAACAATATCTTCAAGAGCCGCAAGAAGACGAGCTTCATCCCTCATTAGCCCTGCTTTCCAGTTACTAACACAAAAAGAAACACTCTTATGATGTTCCTCATTACCTGCATTATCTATGGACCAATATCTGAGGGTTCTCCGTGTGAGAAGATCTCCTCCACGTACGGGGAAAGGCCCGGTATATCTCTCATAAGGCCACCCACACAAGTCGTATTCGGTATAATCTATACCAGAAACAGGTATAGATGTGAGAGTGAGTGGGGGAGCATCAGTAGCATTAAATGATACAGTAACGCTATCACTGTAGCATCCTCTCTCAGGGCATTCACATTCACACTCTGGTTCATCAATAGGACAAATGCAAGTGCAAAGGATCATAGCTGGTGGTTCGCCATCCAACAAAACTCTTGTAGCAGCAGGAGGAATATATGTATCAATTCCAATCGTTGCATTTTTTTCTGCTTCTTTATTTCCGAGAAAATCTATCGAATAATAATCAATTCTGTGAATGCCATCGTTACTGTGGTCAGAAGGCGCTTCTATGGTAACGTGGTTGCCTGTTCTCCAACGTCCATTATCAACTCGATATCTGGTTTCTCTTACGCCAGATGGTGGGGTTCCCCTGTCAGTTGCAGTTAGTAAAACTGTTATCTCATCTCCTACCACATCTTCACCACCGTACCACTCGCCATCTGGACAATAGGTTTCCGGTGGCTCGGTATCTTCTAAGCCGGGCACTCCTCCGAGACGTAACGAAGGATCGCCAAATAGTGCATTCATCATCGTGCTTTCAATGCCATGCCAGCAATAGGTATAATACTCATCACTGCTCATGTCATATTTGTTAAAAAAATCTGTAAAATCAAAATTCCCTGTGTCATCAAAAACCTCTTCAAGCCAATACTCCAGCATAGAACGCCACATATCTCCCAAGCGATTTCTATCGCTAACACTTGAATGGGGTTCGTTGTAACTCCTGAAGAACAACGACTCCAATTCACCGTTGAGAGGAAAATTCGTTCCTTTAGTCGCAGCAACCAGACCAACCCAGCCAGTTTCTACTCCACTGCTTGAATTTTTGGCAAATAACTTAGTTTCTGGGTTGAATTCACGGTCACAGGTGTTGGGTTGTAGTGGAACGGGAGGTGGAGCATTTAATATGTATGGATGTTCCCTTTCAATATGGTCGCACTGAAAAAGACCAGTTCCATCAAAATCATCGTCAAAGCTCATTTCAGGATAAAAGCCTCCACCACAATGATCACCCACTATGCCTCTTGGGAAGCCATCAACAATACAATCACTTATGTGATAATATTTATCGTCATCTCCATCTCCGTCACAATCTAGATAATAGGGGTCAAACTCTACTTTGAGGATGCGACCACCAACTTCCTTGTAGGGTAAATCGTGTCCATCAGCATTTCTAGGAGCAAACCTTGCCATTCCTCCTGGGGGTCCACCTGCGAAGCTACCGTCACTGCATCCATCTGCAAAAGCAACTGTGAAGTTATCAGAATTATTTACTTTGGTGAAGTAATCTATTGGCCGCCCATTGGCCCAATTGTGGGTATGGTCATGCCAGCCCAAAAAACCAATATCAACAAACTCTGAAGAATCAGGCCATAAAAAACCATCTGCATCTTCAAATATGTTGATCTGGTCCTCAGTTAATCCTGTTCGTTCAGAACAATCAGCAAAAGATTCACCTGGAGTACGGTTACAGGGAGCCATTGGTTTCTTGGGACTATACTGGAAATAACTGTTGTGCAGATAGATTTCATACCGAAAACCTCCGCCTAAATCGTTTTGTATGTCATTGAAATGTATGCCGGGATCGCATTTACGACCTCCTCCCGCGAGCAAAAGGACGTTGTGGAACCAGTCTGAATCCGGATCAAACGTTAAATGCTCATATCTGATAACTTTGGCTACGTAACTTTCGACCTCGGGGATATTTGATGCCGGAACTCTTCCCACAGCCACGTCGGGGTGGAGATCTGCATGGTCTGCATTCACACTGTAAGGATCGCTTCCACAGCTATCGCTTTTAAGGTGTTCGCCGAAGTATTCATCGTCATCAAAATTCCAGCTATTGAACACACCATCCGCATCGTACAGGTCGGCATAGTATAAGTCGCTGGGGAAGTAGTAGCTTATGCTTTCTGGTTGATTGGGTTCTTCATGGGTTACCCATCTTACCGGGAATTTATCAACGTCACCGACCAGCATAACATATTTAATGCCGTTGAATCTGTGGTAGTGCTCAATTGCACGCTTAATCTTTTCTGGTTCGTCTGCTCCAGTAAAGCGACCGTAAATATGCTCCAAAGTTTTCAGCGTGGTTGGCATTCCAGTGGCACTCTTATGCACAGCTAATGGTTCAATAGCAGGCTGAAACTCCTCCGGAGTGATGATCAACAGGTCGTAATCAAGTGAATCTGTACGGATTGCATCATCAAGAACAATAGGCTCGCTAAAATCTGCAATCGCTACGGTGGAAAACAATAACAGTGGTAGCATCAGTGCAACTATCAGTTTGATTTTAATATTTTTCGCTTCTTCCAAACTACTCTTTTTCCTCATTTTTCGCCTCTCTTTATAAGTTATAACCCCCCAATAAATTGGGGGGCATTTTTTTTCGACTCACACTCGCTGAGAATATAATAAATTGATAGACGGACTCAGCGAGCATGAGGTTATAAAGAAGCAGTCACCTATACCCCGTACTTAAGTACGAAGCCTGTACTTAAGCGCGAGGCACGTAACCCTTGTTCCGATATACACTTATCATAGGGTATATAAAAGCTTTTCTATTTTTTTCCGTCATGCAAAATATTTGATATTACAACGCCATGAGATCATCAGCGTAAATTCTGACCCTTGAACTCATTTCTATGTCCTTCGACAAATTCCAGCACTTCTTTTATTTTCCTGTCCATTTCCTCCCGGTTCTCATAGTAATAGGGCAAGGCATCATGTATTTGTTGGAGTGTAAGGTGTGGATGAGCGCTGATTATCTCTATCCTTCAGGATTGAAAGGGGTGGTAGTTGGTGAGGGAGATACATACGAGGATGCCTTAGAGGATGTAAAATCTGCGATATCCGCTTTGTTTTAGAGTATTTAAAATATTTTTGTCACAATCCTCCTCGGACGAACTTTTCCTCAAACCGATTCCATTTCCCGCTCCAGAACCTCGATTAAGGTAATTGCTAAACGCTCGATGTCTTCTGCGTCTTCCTTCGTTATCTTAGCGTGGTAATCATATCACCTTGTTCCTATTCTCGAGAGCGATATTCAGTATCCGAGCAGGGAGATATTGATATTATCAGTGTCCATCAGCCTAAACAACATCAGTTTGTTTCTGGCATAATTGAAATCTTTTTACCCTTTATTTTCCCATAAACCGCTTCATTAACCGGGATTTTAACTTCTTCTTCCGTTATCAGCAGTTTTGCATTCACTTCTTCCACTAATTCAACCTCTAAATCCCCTCCTTTAACCTCTACCCACTCACCCTCCGGTAACTTCTCAAAATCCTCCACGGATTTTATTCTCACTTTCTTCATCACATATTATTTCACTTTCTTTTTATATAATTCTTTTTCTGTTTTTGTCGCGTCCCTCGCTGTTATCAATTTAAATTCGTCTTTTTCCTTTTCCAGGAACAGAGCTAAAAATCGCCCGTCCCTTGTTCTCCCTATTAATTCATACCTCTTGCCGTCCCTTTTTACAAAATAATCCTGCTCAAAAATGGTTAAAACCTCTTCGGCTCTGACACCATGCCTCGCTATGCGCCTCTTAGCCCCTTCTGTTATCCCTATCCTTATCCGCTTTTTCATTAGTCCCTTTCTTTAAAAGCGTTTACAGAAAAAATATTTCTTATGTTGAAAGAAAAGAGAAAATATCAAAGAAGGAGGCAATAAAGTAATGGAACGTGCATACGCATCCATCACCGTGTATAATAAAGAGCACACGAAATCGGAAAGAATCTCTTTGCTCGCAGTTTGAATAAATCCATCCTGTCTTCTACATTCTCTGCGTTCTCTGTGAGCTCTGCAGTTGATCTGACAATGTCAAGTCAATTTTTATGATTTCAAGTCCATCATAGCCTTAGTTACATGTTCCACGTAACCCATCAATTCTGGCAGCAGATTTTTTCTCGCTTGCCACAGTTCTATACCCGCAATCTGATTATTTTAATCATATTCCACGAATAAGTCATCGCTGACTTCTATCGTATCTTTAATGCTTCCTTCTTTAACAAAAATGTAAAGTATATCCGCTTCCGGGTCATATCTCACCTTCATTTAACCCTCACCCATCTCCCTTTCTCTACTCTCCTTTTCACCATTTCCATCTTAGTTGTATCAATGTTTAGCTCTTTTTCATATTAATCTCGTAGTTTTTTTCACATCACCCATACAAATGCGAATATATTTTAAAGCGCTTTTGCATTTTTCAATTTGCATTTTGCAGTTATCTCATACCCCCCATAATTCAACGTAAGCATCCCAGAAATTCCGCACTCCGCGAGCAACGCTAAATCATCCTTTTCAAGTTTTGTTTCCTTAACCGGCGGAATGGGCTTCGTCCTCCTGCAAATAATTCTTCCACCAGTCATTTTAGCACCGACATAGCCCTTACATTTACCCTTTACGAACACAACCCCTTTTATCAGTTCCACGCCCAAGAATTCCGCGGCATCGCCCAATATTACAACTTTACCACCATTAAGCAACGCACCAGCATTCATACCAGCGTTACCTTCTACTAATACGCACCCGTTTCGCATCAATATACCCACGCTTATCCCAACGTCTCCTTTTACATGCACCTTCGCCTCTTTCATGCAACGAGCAGCAAGCGTATTTCTCAAAATCCCGTCAGTAAGAATCAGCACCCCTTCTTTAAACTCGTTAGGCTCAAGTATGCTCTCCATTTCCCGCTCTTCCGGGTGATGCAAGAGCCATGTTATCGAGACAAATTTATTATAACCTTCCAAATCGGATTTTACTTGCACCGCGTTGCCCAGCGGTTCTTTAACTGCACCCTTAACGTAAATGGCGCTTGAAAGCATGCTCAATCCGAGATGAGAGCCAGCATTTCCATCCACTATTATTGACCCCACCCCGGGCAATTCCTTTCCGTTACCACCGAAAAAAACGAGGTCAACGCCCAAACTCGAACCAAGCCTCTTGCCCACGTCTCCCCGGATATGCACGTCTTCACCGTTTTTCAACGCCTCCACTACGTCTTCATACGAGTAACTCGCACCGGGCTGCGAAGGGATTGCATCGGTAGGATTGAGCTTTGCGCCTCTGTGCTGCCAGAAGAAGTTGTAAGTGAAGTCGCCGATGCAGTCCTGAGGCGAACTCAGTTTTAGCTCCATATCTATTACTTCAAATCATGCAAGATTTAATAGATTTTCAGCGCATAAAAACTTGAATGTCCCTACACTAAGGATTATATGAGGAAGGGGATAATATCTTCTGAATTGGGAATTGGTCATTCGCTATTGGCTACCTTGTTGACATTACCAATATTATTTGAGAGTGTTTCTTATATTTGTTGGATGGCTTACCTTGACTTTGTCATATTAGAATTGCAATCCTATAAAGCCTTCCATGATTTCGCATGGTGTTACTCCACATAATAACAAAAAATGACAAAAAACATGCGTTCCTTAAGTACTGGTATCCCTAATATCTCTTCAGTATTGGATGAAAGGGTGAAAAAACCAAAATTTGACGATAACTTACGCTAATTGCCTACAAAAGGTGCGAAATCCGTCGGAAACAACTGCTATGCCTTGCTATTCTTTTTGTGATGCGACCTCCTTGCGGATTCCCTCGCTTTATGCTTCTCCTTGATGATCTCCAAGATATCCTGATTTGTTATCCTTCTCCTCGGCAATATCACCTCCAGGATCTCCCTGACATCCTGTATCGTCAGCATCGGAGCTTTATCCTTCCACTTCAGTTGCAATATCAAGAGGAAGAGCATCGCAAGTAGAACCATTGTCATGTGGTGATGCCAACCGGTCCAGCCTCTCACTTCGTAATCCGCCATCCCCACCTCTCCTTTTGCGTCCTCAAACGCTCTTTCTATCCAGTAGCGGCTGCATGACATCTCTGCGAGCCTGCTCATCGTTGTATTGGGAGAAGCGTTTGACAATTGATACTTCTTCTCCCCGTTATCGTCTTTTCTGAGAATGAGCCATGATTCGGGACCAGGAAGCTCGTCTCTAACCTGATGGACACGTAAACACGCCATATCGCACCATAGCTCTTTCCTTTCGGTATCTCTCAGGAATTTAAAAGCATTTCCCAGCCCATCTCAGCCTTCGTCTTGAACGTGACACTATCGGGAACGCTGCACTGCTCTCTCCGATCAGGGTCATTTGCCCAGTCCTCGGGAAGGTAGAGCCGCTTGTCTATGATCGTCCGATAGCTCCAGAATGCGTATCCCAGGAATACGCCCACCTGACAGTTGTCTACCTATCCTTTGAATCTCGCTGATAACACCCTCCTCGTCCCATTTCGAGTCGGAGATGAAATTCTGCAGCGACTGGTGGTCACAGTCAGGCACGGTCTTCTCCATGTTCGTCATATTTTTTCTCTCCTCCCCGAGCAAAAGCCCTTGCTGATACTGCAATGACTGTTTTATCACGTCTCGTGTTTTAACCCGGAAAAAGCGGTGAAAAAACTTATGAAAAATCTTTAACTCTTCAACACCTCTGTCTATATCCGAAGTGCACAACTCTGCCATCTTATATCACCTCTGTACCTTTAGTAATACTTTTATTAAATCAATGTTAATCTGACAAAGTCAAGTTACAAGAAATGAAAAGTTTTTATAGACTGCTACCAAAAATAAATTTCAGGGTGATAAAAAAGCCATGAGTATCGTTAAAGAAGAAGCAAAGAAGCTCATTGACAAATTGCCAGAACATGCAACATGGGATGATATTATGTATGAATTGTATGTTAAGAAGAAGTTAGCAGTTGCTTTGAAAGCTGCTGAAGAAGGGCATGTTATCTCTCACGAGGAAGTTAAAAAGAGACTTCTTTCACAATTCTTACAGTTATACACGGTGCTCGGGATTTAAGTCGGAAAAGACACAAGCCATGGGATGTCATATAACACACCTTTTCACTTCGCCCCGCGAAAACCCCAAAATTTTTCTTTTTTTCAACGGCTCGATTGGTCTTTTAATTTGTTTCATCTAACCGTAATTGTAGAGCCAATACGAATACCTCTAACCTATTTATAGTCACATGACATAATCAATTAACATGGCAGCATCAATAGAGGAGCGGCTGAGCAAGGTAGAGGGAGTGGTAAGCGAGCACGACCGTATATTTGATTCAAATTTCAAATGGCTGGTTGCGATTCAGATTACAACACTGGTTGCGATTATCGGCATGGGAGTCTCGATAACGTTAGCGGTATTGCCCAGGTGAAAAAATGGCTTCGTCAGAGGAAGAGGAAATAGGGGAGAAATACGAAGCCGAGTATGTTGCATGGGTGCAGGTCGCAGCGAGGGAAATTGCAGCAACGTTAAAGAAGCTCGACGTGAATAAAATAACTAAAATCATCGAATTTTACGAAAAGAGCCTCAAACAGCCGGCTTCGATGCACTTCTCACTTGAAAGCGAAGAGGAAGAAACAATCGAAGAACTCGCTGGCAAGGGTCGCCTCAAAAACACCATTTTGCTAAAGACCAAAGCCCTTATTTTCGCACCCTCTATTTTAGTACCTTCCACAAGTTCCTTAGATTATGGCACTGCAATGCATCGCAGGTTTTTCCTCAGGGGGTTGTGGTTTTCCATCATCGCGTTGAACGAAGCTTACATTAAATCGGCGACTGAGCCCATGCTTAGATACATGCTCGAACACGAACTCGCCCAGGG
>JADHYP010000025.1 GCA_016782355.1 Candidatus Syntropharchaeum sp.
AAATTCTAAACCCGCTCTGCCACAGAGATACTCGTGCTCCTTCACGACGCCGGAGAGCGAATTCGCAAACTCTAATAACTCTGGTACTTCTAAGCCATCGTCTATTTCTCCATTACAATGACATATCAAGATAGCGAGCCTGTCTCCTTCCATTTTTTAACCTCCAACTCCAGCACCAACTGCTGTTTCGAACTTTTCGTGCTTCAACTTCACTGCTTTGCTTATTCCCTTCTTATCAACGTCGTCTCTCGAGAAATCAATCAAATCTAAAAGTTTCTCACCACGCTCAGACCTCACTATTATGGTTGAATATCCATCTTCGCTACCCACTGAGCCAACGGAGATGTCTGCAAGCCAAGCTGCGAAATCATCGCAATACCGACAATTCTCTCTCACTGCCTCATCCAGTTCCGCTACTTTTGTCTTATACGTCTTGCCATCCGCCGTAACCACGTATTTACCTTTGGTTATCTGTATTTTAGAGGCAGAGGCGAGGTCAACGCCTAACAGCTCCTTTGTCTTCTTCACAAGTTTATCATGGTAAAAGCTCTCAAAACAGAATAGTCCAATGGCAGTGATTTCTATCTGAGGCACATCTTTCAGCAAAACTGACTGTATCTTCCTCACCGCCCTTATCTCGCATGGCGTCCCGACGACTGCTATTTTTCTTTTACCGCTTTTCACCGCCTCCCCTATCTTCGATACCATCGGGCATTGCACATATTTCGTGCCCTTCGCTTTTTCTATTTCATCTACATGCTCTGCTATTTTTGCACTTGCATTGAAGCCATCTTCTCTATTTGCCACAATAACGCAATCAAACAGTTCATTCCCCATTCCCGCTGTTAGCATAGAAGTAACAATGCCACCGTCTTGCCCCTCTATCGCAGTTTTACCTGCGATTAACTCCTTATAGATGCCTAAGTGTTCATCTCTCTCTTTTATGCCTTCCGAATCCATAAATTTCTTCTCTAATCCTTCTATATCTGTTTCCGTCATCGGGCACACGTCATAGCAGGTTCCATTCTCGCTACATTTCAGCACACCCTCTTTATCCAGCGGGCACTCATCTTTTAGTATTGGCACCTCTCTCGTCGCATCGAGTTCCAGCTCGATATGCTCACAAAAAGAAGCACAGGCTCCACAATAAGTGCACAGATTTCTGTCAATTATCTCCTGCTTTAGCCCTTCAAATCCGTTGCTCTTTTTTGAGACCATTCTTACATACCCCTGCTTAACAAGCCCTCTATCTGCGCAAATACCTGCCTGTCCATGTAATGCCTCACGCTCATTGCTCCTGACGGACAAGTAGTTGAACAGGAGCCACAACCCTTGCAAAGCACTTCGTTCACCTCCATTACACGCTTCTCCTCGTCAAAACTCAGTGCTTCATAAGCACATATCATCTCACAACTACGGCAGCCTACGCAAATTGCCTCATCCACGTTCGCAGTTAGCGGTTCTATCTCTACTTCGCCTTTCATCAAAGGAATGGAAGCGCGAGCCGCAGCCGCGCAAGCCTGAGCAACACTGTCCGGAATGTCTTTTGGAGACTGACAGCAACCAGCTAAGAAGATTCCACCTGTGGGCGTGTCCACCGGCTGAAGTTTCTGATGCGTCTCCATAAAGAAACCGTCTGCACGCTGTGAGATTCTGAGCATTCTTGCAAACTCTTTCGCATCGCTCCTCGGTGTTGCACCAGTTGCAAGCACCACCAAATCGGCTTCAAATCCCCTCACACCACTTGAATCTTCTACGTTTACAATTACCCTATCGCTATCGCACCTTTCAGTCCATATCTTCGCATCTGTGTTCTTCCTGACATATTTAATGCCTTCTTCCCTGGCACGGTTGTAGAACTCCTCAAAACCCTTTCCAAAAGCCCTCGCATCGGTATAAAGAACGGTAATATTCGCATCTGGTATGTGCTCTCTGGTGAGCAATGCGTGCTTCGCGGTATACATGCAACAGAACCGGGAGCAGTATTCATTACCTATCTCCACATCCCTCGACCCAACGCATTGAATGAAGACCACGTCCTTCGGCTCCTTACCGTTTATTACAATCTCGCCCCCTGTGGGACCTGAGGAGTTTGTCAATCGCTCAAATTCCAAGCCTGTGATTACGTCAGGAAACTGTTTATAGCCCAGTTCGGGCTTCTTTACCGGGTCAAATACGTCATAGCCGGTTGCAGCAATTATAACACCGGCTTCTAACTCTAACTCCTCTTCTCTTTGCTCATAAATTATCGCTTCCGCTTCACATACCACCTCGCACAGGCCACATCCCATACATCTGTCCCGCTCTAAGGTATAAACAAGGGGAACAGCCTGCGGAAACGGCACATAAGCCGCCTTTCTTCCCGATAAGCCGAGCTCGAACTCGTTGGTGATGGTCACGGGGCATACCTTTGTGCATTCACCACATCCCGTGCATTTTTCTTCATCCACATATCTTGCTTTTTTCTTTACTCTCACCTTGAAATTACCTATGTAGCCTTCTACGCTCTCCACCTCCGCATAAGTTATCAATTCTATGTTCTTATGCCTTGCTACATCCACCATCTTCGGCGTGAGGATGCATGCCGAGCAGTCAAGTGTGGGGAAAGTCTTGTCGAGTTGCGCCATGTGCCCCCCGATAGAGGGCTCCTTCTCCACTAAATAGACCTTGAATCCCTTATCAGCGACATTGAGAGCCGCAAACATGCCGGAGACACCACCCCCAACCACCACACACGCTGGTATCACCCCAACTTTCATGCGCTCCAGAGGCTCGAGCAGCGAAGCCCTTGCAACTGCGCCACGAACCAAATCCTTCGCCTTCTCCGTGGCTTTGCCCTTATCGGTATGAACCCAGGCACAGTGCTCTCTGATGTTTACCATCTCGAACAGGTAAGCGTTCAAGCCCGCCTCCTCTACAACCTTTCTGAACGTCGGTTCGTGCATACGAGGCGAGCATGATGCCACTATTACCCTGTTCAGCCCACATTCTTTTATGTCATTTCGTATCATCTCCTGCCCCGGGTCTGAGCACGTGTATAAGTAGTCCCTTGCAATTACGACACCGGGCAATGAGGATGCGAACTTCGCAACTCCCGCGGAGTCCACTATCGCCGCTATGTTCACACCGCAGTGGCAAATATAGACACCTATCTTCACTTCTTCGCCTCTCATTTCCTCCTTCCTTATCCTTCCCCTCTAACCCTTCCTATTAGCTCTCTTACCATTACCTCGTAGCCAACAGCCATGACATGCACGCCCTTTGCCTCTGATTTCTTTATGTCCCGGACAAAGTTCTCGAAGTACTCCAAATTTATCTCCATGTATTTCTCCTTTCTCTGCTTCTTGTCCGAGATTTCAGTAACTTTCCTAAATGTCTCAAGCAATTCCTTGGGCACGGAAACTCCGGGGATATTTTTATCGAAATAATCTGCAACGCCATAGTTCTTCATCGGGAATATCCCGATAATCACCGGAACCTTTATACCGTATTGGTCGTAAACCTCGAACAGTCGGTCAACTTTCTCCATCTCGTAGATGACCTGTGTCTGCGCAAATTCGGCACCCGCAACCTCCTTCCTCTTTAACTTCATTACCTCCGCCTCAAGAGGGTCCGCATTTGGATTCACTGCAACGCCGACGTGTAATTTCGGCGGTTCGTGTATCGGCTTCTCTGCGAGGTCGACCCCCTCATCCACCATCCTCCTTATCATATACGTGAGTAATGCAGAATCGAGGTCGCAAACTGACTTCGCACCGGGATTATCGCCAAGGGATACGTGGTCGCCAGTGAGCGCGAGAATATTCTTCAAGCCGAGAGCAGCGGCGCCAAGAACGTCGCCAGTCAAAGCAAGTCTGTTACGATCTGAACACCTGAGTTGATAGACTACTTCCATTCCTGCGTCCCTCTGCACCACGTAGGATGCGACAAGGCTGCTCATGTAAGCCATTGACTGCGGGTTATCCGTCACGTTGCACGCAACTGCGTATCCAACCAGGGGCTTTGCACCTTCCACAAGTTCGGTCAAATCAGTCGTCTTCTCAGGCTCCAGTTCTCCGGTGAAAACAAATTTGCCATTCAAAAGTTCCTGCATCAAATTGCTATACGCTTTCATCTCATTCACCTCCTCCTGAATACTTAACGCCTCCTTTTAAGTCCCTCGGTGACTGCGAAATCCGGTTGTCACGCATAAGCCTGAACTGCAAGAACTGGTCTAACTTTTCAAGCTCTTTCAGCTTATTGTAAATCAAAATCCACGCACAATCGTTCTCATAGCCTCCAACCTCGCATTTACCTTCTACCTGCCCACCACAGGGTCCATTCAAAAGTCCTTTCGCACATCTCGTTATCGGACATACACCACCCGTCTTGTCGAGAATGCAATCGCCACATGCACTACACCGCTCGTGAAGGTCCCCCATCTCACGGTCCTGCATACCTATGAACTTCGTGTTCACCGCAGGGAGAACGAGCTTCTCAGAAAAAACTTCCGCCACGGTTTGAACGCCTGCACCACATGCCATGCTTAACACCGCATCGTAACCCTCAATACTGCCCTCAAGCGCTTCCCGGACAATCTCTTTATCGCACTGTCTGAGAACAGTAGACGCTTCTATCTTTAAATCGCCCTCCTTATTCTCTCCTTTCGTCTTTTTCCCCATCCTGAGCATGGAGGAAAGCACCTCAGCTTGCTTCTCTCCACCGACCTGGTAAATACCTGAGCATCCATCACAGCCTAAGACAAGCATCCTATCGCTGTCTTTAACCATATCGATTATATCTTCCAGGGGTTTTTGTTCTACCACTATCACTTACACCACCTCTCTTTCATCTTCCATCCCTATCCTATTTTTTTATCTCGTTCGGGCACAGAATTCGTGATAACAAGCCGATTTATTGCGAGCAGCGTTGCTTTTGCATCTGCACGTGTGCAGGCGCTTAACACCTTCTTTAGCACATTACCGTCCCAAGCACCCTTCATGAGTCGCATGAAGGCTGCCTTTTCTACTTCGCTGAGCCTCACGTCACCCTCCGCAATAATAGAGAGAAAAGCTTCGCCTAACTCTTCCTGCGTCTCTTTGTCAAGCGACAGTATGTCGTCAAACCGGCTTGTTATCTCGAAGAGGGCATCAATGTCCACCAGTTCTGCTTCGTAGAGAGTAGAAAAAGGCACCAGGTAGAGTTTGTTGCTGCGCACCTCAATAAGGAACTTTCGCACCTCATGGAGGTCAACGCCCATCTCTTTAAGCAGTTCAATCTCCTTGCTGCCGAAATAAATGGAGACGCCTCTTTTATCGCCCTTCTCATGGACATTGACGACGAGTGTCCCCCCGCCTTTCTTTTCCCCCTTTGCCTTCCGTGCCATTTGTGTCTTCAGTGTAATATATGTCACAGGTGATATATAAATCTTTTGAAATTTTTAAGAAAAGATTTATGGATGCATTCCAAAAATATACTTAAAAGATGAAAAGAACCACCTTTGCTGACGTCGGCAATCTCGAAGAGCTAAAAAAGGGAATAAGGCTCTCCATTATTTATCCCCTGAATCGCCCTGACCTTTATGAACTCTACAAGCGGGGAATAAAGAGCAGCATCATTCTTTACGGTCCCCCAGGCTGTGGAAAGACTCTGCTCGCAAGAGCAACTGCGGGCGAAGTGGATGCGAATTTTTCCAACGTAAAGATACCTGACCTGCTGAGCAAATGGTATGGAGAAACCGACAGGAACATACAGCGTATCTTTAAAGAGGCGAGAAATAATGCGCCGTCCATTCTTTTTTTTGATGAAGTTGATGGTATTGGCTCGCACAAAGATACGGAACATCACGAAAGAAGAATTCTGGATACCTTTCTTACAGAATTGGACGGGTTCGAGGACCGTGGGGACGTAATGATTCTCGCTGCTACGAACGCACCCTGGAACATTGACCCGGCATTAATGCGCCCCGGCAGATTTGACAAACTTTTCTTCGTCCCGCCGCCTGACTTCAAAGCAAGGGTCGAAATTTTCAAAATCCATCTGAGGGAGCGACCTGTTGCTGAAGACTGTGACCTGAAAGAGCTTGCGAGACTCACCGAAACATATTCGGGCGCTGACATACGAGAGGTCTGTAACGAAGCTGCAATGTTCCCTTTAGAGGAAGCGATACAGGGAAAACCTTCGAGAGATATTTACATGGAAGATTTACTGGAAGCAGTAAAAAAAGTAAGGTCCTCTCTCCCTTACTGGCAAAGGATTGCAAAATTGCGAATTGCCGAGAGGAGGATGGAGGATTTCTTCCCCGAGATTTTCGAATACTCGCAGAAACTGGAGGAACGAATAAAAGAAAGAATCTCAGGTTATGTCTAAAAAAAGAAAAAAAGAGGGAATTAGTATCCACGTAATATCTCGGTTGTCTTCGAGGGATTGATGCGCATGGCAGTCTTTATTACCTTCCTGAAAATGTCCTTCGTATGGTGCCCCTTTATCAAAGCCATGAATTCGCTTACCTCTCGGGGATTGAGTTCAACCCCTTTCTCCACAACCACCTCGAGAAGCTCGTCGCCTATTTCCCTCTTCTCCTCATCCGGTAGCTCTGCAATCCTCTCAACCTCCCTCTCCTCTTCTCTAACCATTTCCATTTCGTATTCCATTTCCCTTTCACCTCCTATTTTTATCCTTTTGGGGATACAGCCTTCGCCTCACCTTTTTATCCCACCCGTGCCTTTCGTGACATTGGTGTCCCCAACATAATATATGGCGCAGGTGCTTTATAAAGTTTTCGGTAAAAGTATTTCATGTATGTTTCATCAATATGATATAGTTGTAGCTGTTCTATTTGAGATAAGAAAGGAGAAGAGACAAAATGGCTGATGAAGAGCCAGGAGGGAAAGAGAAGAATATTATAGAGCTTATAGCTTCTGTTCAAAGAGCCGGGAATGAAAGGGGAAAGCGAATTTATTTTGACAGTAAGAGCATGGAGGAGATAAAGAAGAAATGCGGCGAAGACTTCTTCTTGCTCACCGAAAGGACTTTACTTGCTTTTATTGACCCCTCTGAGGAGAAGATCACGCTCAGCCCTCTCAAGGGCGTCTATAAGAAGTACCTTTAATTTCTCCGCCTGCTCCTTCGTCAGCTCCACGTCTACCCTACCAAACGTGATGATGATGTTGCTACCCACCATTACCTGCACATCTATTTCCATCTCCATCCTTTATCACCTTTACACAAAAGAAGTTAGCTTTATCCTGAGGGTATCATCAGTGACAACATTCTCCAGGCAATGTAGTTTGGTCTCAGGGCGATCGCAATAAAGGATAACACTCTTATGAAGTACGGTCAACTTCAGGTATGTTGATGACATGTGAATAAGTTCCCTGCCCAATTGGAGCCCGGGCGTCATTCCAAATGCACCTACATTCCCCGCATCCCTCATATCTGTCATCAACCGGGATAAGAGTCCCACCATTTCACCAAGTTTGCCCCGTTCTTTCAACTGATATGGATACTCTAACATATCCACTCCGATAATAACCATGACTGGTGGCTCCAAGCTGGAAACGAAATCTATGAATTTGGAGAAATCTGACTTCATCAAGTCTCCTTTCAATATTCTCACGTTCTCTCTCTCATCTTCCTTCTTCTCTGAACCTATCTCGAAGACCGTGAAAAACTTATTATAATCCTCTTCGCTTACAAAAGGCAGTATCCCCCTTCTCAATCTCCTCTCATCCCAGCCGCAACAGGGAATACATACACAATTATTCCCTTGCTGTATGCTGTTTATAATCATGTGAGCGATAAGGGACTGGTAACCCAAAATAGAGATGTTATCCCCGGCTTCTATAATATTAAAGCTTCCCTTTTTAAAGCCCCCACCCAGGATCTTATCCAGGTCAGAGATCCCTGTAGACAGGTGCGTTTCAGTATTTGGCACGAGTTCCGCTCTTCTTTGCTTCTCTATTCCCCTCCGCTCGAAAGGTTTGAAAGATTGAAATTCACCACCCTTTAACGTGAACGGGTATTTATGCTGACTTATCTCAATGCCCCGCAGCTTCTTTATCTCAATCTCTCTCGCCCTTCGATAATCTATTTCGTAATTCCTTAACACCACTATTCCATCCACTAAATAATCCAGTGGAGTTACTTCCTTGCTTTCCGTCACGAGAATCAGGCTTATCCTGCTTTCCCTTACGAGCTCTGCTATCGCAGCCTGCAGCGATACAACCCTCTTGCTGTCTTCAATTTGTGCGGTCATCGCATCCCAGCTGTCAACCACGATAGTTGCTGGCTTTTTTATCCCACGGAGTCTTGAATACAGGACTTCTGGAAATGTCTGAAGTCCAAACTGTGCGTCTGCCGAGATATAAAGCTTTGTCGCATCTATTACGTTCAATGGCAGGATGCACTCATTAAGCCAGGGGAACTGCTTGTAGAGGGAGTTAGGGGATACCCTCGTTGAAATATAGAGCGCATCAGCGCCACCAAACTGTGCAATTGCAGAGAGCGCAAGTATCGTCTTCCCCGTTCCTGGCAAGCCTTTTATCAGCAGTGAAAATCCCTTTTCTGAGGACAATGCCTCATCCAGTTCAGGTAATACCTTTGTCATTATTATCCCTCTTTTTTGCTTTTTATGTAACTGGTGTCTTTTATGTACTATATATAACCAGTGTCTTATATATCTTTCTGGTAACCGTAATATTTATTCAATCTCTTCCTTTTACAGAAAAGACTTTACTTGCTTTTATTCACTTCTCTGAGGAGAGAATCACGCTCACTTCTCTCAAGTGCGTCTATAAGAAGTGCCTTTAACTTCTCTGCCTGCTCCTTCGTCAGTTCTACGTCTACCCTGCCAAACGTGATGATGATGTTGCTGCCCACCATTACCTGCACATCTATTTCCAGCTCCATCGTGTACCTCGCCTACTCTTTTCTTTATATGGTATAAGTCCTAACTTAATACTGTATCGGGACAACACCAATAAATAAAATTTGTTTTTATATATAAAAATCCCAATGCCAAATTCGTAGTATGGGTATATTTCCAAAATGCCAGAATAAAAAACGAAATATATTTATATACCCTTACTCCATTCAAAATTTATAAGGTAGGAGATAATAAATAAGGGATAGGTGATTTAAGATAAAGATGGGCACAAGAGAGTCCTTCGAAAAGGTAATAATGGATTGGCGAACTTTAGCAGTGATAGCGGTGGTGACGATTTTATGGCGAACGTTCATAAGCCTTGACAAAGAGATAGCGCTCTGGGAAAGTGTCTGCTCAGGTGTTGTTCTTCTCATATTGGGCTGGTTTATCTTCGGTTATCTCTATCATCTGTCCAGGACAGAGACGAGCTGGTTAATTTCGAATAAGCTGGCTCAGGGAATTGCCATTAGCGTAAGCGCCTTAAACGTTTACGTTCTTGTTTACTATGCGATGAGATGGTTCCGATTAATGACTGAAACAGAAGTTTATGTGCCGCGGGATTTTCTTCTCAGGGATGCGAAATACGCAATGTTAGTGCTGGCGTATTGTGGCATAATATGGGCGACGGGGCATCTAAGAAAGATGCACGATAATTACATGTTGGTAACCGAGAAAATGCCGGAGATGCGTAAACCGGGGGCGCAAGAAGCATTATTCAAAATAATAACTGATGAACGGTCGGTGATAGTGATATTAGGCGTAGTATTTTTATGGCGGTCATTCGTAAGTTTCGACAAACAAATAGTTCTTTGGGAATGTATGTGCTCCGGGATTGCTCTTTTCATAATGGGTTGGGTTCTCTTCGGTTACATAAGTTCACTGACAGTGAGAGCGGTCAGACCAAGCGTTGCAAAGATCTATCAGGGGTTTGCCTTTGCGCTATTCGCTGTAAACATGTATGCTCTCGTTTACTACGGAATGAGGTGGTATGGATTAATATACTTTGCAGGTGCAGAAGAAGCGTTAGTACCGCTGGATTTTATATTCCGGGATGTGAGATATTTTATGTTAGTGATATTTTATTGCACGGCAATAGTGCT
This sequence comes from Candidatus Syntropharchaeum sp., assembly GCA_016782355.1. Lineage (GTDB taxonomy): Archaea > Halobacteriota > Syntropharchaeia > Alkanophagales > Methanospirareceae > WJOV01. The sequence goes on from JADHYP010000025.1 coordinate 10,006, forward strand.
ATCGAAGTATTTAGAAAAAGCATCTGAGGAGTGCGAATACTTGATTAAGAAAGGAGAAAAGACGCCAGAGAAATCCCAATGACAAATACTACCAAATCCCAAGTAAATCCCAATGACAAATCCCAAAAAGGAACCATAAGATTTCACAAGATGGACACAGAAGATAAAAATGAAGAAGTGAAAAAAATCTCGTGGAAATCTGGGTGTTCTTGCGGTTAAAAAGGGTGCAAGTTGGGTAGTATTGGGATTTGGGATTTGTTTGGTAGTATTGGTATATATTGAGATTTGGAGTTTTCTAAGATGAGCATGAGAAAATTCATATTCAAGGCGATAACCGATGAACGAGTGTTAATAGTAATAGCGGGTATAGCTTTCTTATGGCGAGTAGTCGTAAGCTCTGATGAAAAAATAACCTTCTGGGAAAGTGCATGCTCGGCTGTAACTCTTTTCATAATTGGCTGGGTCCTCTTCTGGTATATGTACTCAATGAGCGTGAAACCGACGGATTGGTCGGTATCGAATAGGATTTATTGCGGCATCTCCCTTTGCCTTATCGTCCTGAACGTTTATATTGCGATTTATTATGGAATGAGATGGTCTGGATTACTGCGTGTAGAAGTTTCCGCGCCGCTGGATTTCATTTACAGAGACGTGCGATATGTGCTCTTCGTGATGTATTACTGCGTAGTAATTGGCTCGGCTCGGTATCTAAGAGGGATACACGAGGATTACAGACTGCTAATCAAAGAAATACCAAAGAAACGTGCAAATTGCATAAAAAAAGCCATATTCAACGTGATGACGCATGAACGAACTTTAGCGGTGATAATAGCAGCAGCGATTTTATGGCGAGTAGCTATAAGCACTGACAACGTTATAACCTTCTGGGAAAGCACGTGCTCCGGTATTTCGCTTATCATAATTGGCTGGTTCCTCTTCGGATACCTCTGTGCATTGTCCGTGAAGGTGAAACACAAGCCGGATTTGACAAAAGTCATCCAGCGTGTAGCCCTTGGTCTATGCGCGATAAACGTTTATGCCGTTTTTTACTATGGGATGAGGTGGTATGAGCTGATAGGCAGAGTCATGGGGGAGATAACGGAAACGTACGTGTCGCAGCCGCTGGACATTGTCTTCAGGGACATAAGATATGTCATGTTAGTGATTTTTTATTGCGCCGCAATATTATTGGCAAAGCATTTGGAAAAGGCATACGAGGATTATACCGTGCCAGCCCGGAAAGGGTAAATCCTAAATCCTAATTTCTAAATCCTAATCAATACCAAAATTCAAAATTATAATATCAAAACTTATTTCATTCGCTTCGATATAATTTGCGCCCACAGACCCAGAAGATCGGACAAGTTGTTTTATTACTTCAATATTAGGTATTGTTCTTGGAAGGTTTTTGACAAACTTTATTACCCCTTTTGCGAATTTTAAAGTTCGTTCTTCTAAATCATACTGTTTTGAATTTCTAATTTCGGTCATTTGAATTTGTTTAGAGTTTCGGATTTAGTTTTTAGGATTTCACACAGTTACGCCGCTTTATATGCCACCCATACCATAAAGCAGCGACAATATATACGCCATCACGCAGAAAGCGAGGAAAGCAATCGCCAGGAAAAGACCGGCGTAAAAACCTACACTCTCCACGTCTATTCCGGGGCAATTCGCCTTTATTGTGTCCACAGCCCTCGATTCGTATGAATCCAAAGTCAGCATGAGCCTCATCGTGTCCGCGGGGCATTTAAAAAAACATTTCAGCGCAGCAATGAATTTACTTCCCATTACCTTTCTACTCCTTCTTTTATTTCTTTTGGGGGCGCCATCTTCATCTCTTTTTATCTCGATAGTTATGATGTCTTCATATACTTAATTTACACCTTATAAATATTTCGATATTTGACTTTATGTGTATTCTAAACGTTATTTGACACTCGCTCTCAGTATGTCACTTGCAGTTAATATCCCTATGGGAACACCGTAAGCGGGGCTTAGAGAAAGTATCAATAACCTGTGAATGTTCAAATCCCGCATAATATCCGCGGCTTTTTTTATCGTCATTTCCGCGTCTATCGTCCTCACAAAGGTGGACATAACCTCC
>JADHYP010000026.1 GCA_016782355.1 Candidatus Syntropharchaeum sp.
AGATACCGGTGACGCCACGCTCGTCTTGAGAATGGTCGTCGGTCTTGTACCTACGAACATGCTCGGCGATATGAACCACAACGGCATGATAGATACGGGTGATGCGACGTTGATACTACGGAGGGTTGTGGGGCTGCCAATATAGGAGAAGCGAGAGGGAAAAGAAAAGTGCAAAACAAAACAAAAAATGAAAAGATTTTTTCCCCCGGTTTTCTTTTTTCCGGGGGATGTTTGTTTTTTTAGACACAGATTACACAGATTGACACAACACTTTTTCTTTTTAGAAAAAAGAAAACCTGTGCTAAAAGAAAAAATAGAAAGGAGATAAAAAGATGAGGATAGGAGGAAGAGAAAGTTCTTTTGGTAAAGCTTTTCTTTTTAAGAAAAGGTTTGTGGATAAGGATGAACACGTGGATAAAGGGAAAGAGATCTACGAGAAGATACGGGATAAGCTGGAGCCAGCGCACAAAGGCGAGTTTGTAGCCATTGAAGTGGATACTGGGGATTATTTAGAGCTTTCTGATACTATGGAGGTTGGGTTAGCTGACGGTGCTGTTAAAAAGGAGTTGGTTTTCACGGACTTAACTAAATTAAGTGAGGAAGCAAAGAAGGCGAGAATCACGCTAACAGAATCAAAAGATGCACTCATGGGAACGAAGATGTTTTCTGCGAAGCGTTTTGATCAAACGTTCCTAAAGTTTGTTGAGATAGACTTTGAAGGGAAAAGGGTGATGGTCGAATGAATCTTCGGATTGCCATCGTCTTAGCGTCGCTGATTGTAGCAGTGTTAGCGTTCTCGCCGCCTGCGGTAGCTGCGGAACCGACGATCAGCATTGACTCCTACACCGCAGATGTGAATACAAACGTATCAGTTCCTATCAAGGTACTAAATGCAGGCGTCTTTGCCGGCGGTTCTGCAAAAATCGTGTATAACTCTTCCATTGTCTCCGTTAAGGCTGTAACTCCAGGAGACTTCGGCACACGAACAAGCAACGTAGATAATGCAAACGGCTCTGTGCACGTAGCAGCATCCAGTGTAACCGCGGTTGGTTTGGATGAGGCAGTTCTGGTAAATGTATTGTTCGAAGGCGTGTCCGGAGGCTATACCGCACTGAACATTCAAAACGCAAGCCTGAACCTCGAAGACGGGAATACGACAACACCAGAAACGGCAGACGGCAGCATTACTGTTCTTAGCAATAACAACAATTCAACAGCTCTTACTCCTACACCAACTCCTTCCTCCAATACCGAAACTGATGCGGGTGCAACTACCGAATCTGGCTCCGGCTCTGGACCACCGGATGGTCATGACTACGCAGATTCCGCTACTACCGGTGAAACTGAAACCATCAGCCTCGCATCATCCAACGCCAACGAGGTCAATGCACCTCTGTCAATCACCATCGGCTCGTTCACCACTTATGTGAATTCAAACGTAACAGTTCCAGTCGAGCTATTAAACGCAAACGACGTTGCCGGCGGGTCCGCAAAAATAACGTTCAATCCGTCCATAGTTATCGCAAAAGAAGTCCTACACGGTGACTTCGGCACTCCAATATCGAATATCAATAACTCCGCAGGTTTCGTTTATATCGCTTGTGCATCGCCTACCGCAGTGGGAAAAGAGACTGCGGAGTTAGCGGGCATCACATTCGAGGGGCTATCAGAAGGTATTTCTTCGCTGGACATTCAGGATGCTGCGCTTAATGACGAACATGGCAACCTAATTACACCGGAAAGAACGTCAAATGGCGAAATTAACGTTGCTGCTCGCACACCGCAGCTCCCTGCTGCTGATTCCACTACTACAATAATAGCCTTGTTCGTTTTCTCTGCGATTGTTATAACACTGTTATATTTAATAGGGAAATATAAATTTAAAAAGAAAAGTTAATAAGGAGTGTGATAAATATGAAGAATATGAGAACAAGAATGGGATACCGATGTGCATCCATGAGTCTTTTATTTCTAATTTTGTTGTGTGGTGTAAGCTTAGCCGTTTCTCCTGCTGGTGCCGCGGATGCAGAACCCGCAGTGATTGACATCGGCTCGTTCACCACTTACGTAGGCTCGAACGTAACTGTTCCGGTTGAAATAATAAATGCAACAGATATTGCCGGCGGCTCTGTAAATATATCCTTTAATCCTTCGATCGTAAACGTTCAAGAAGCCCTACCTGGTGACTTCGGCACTCCAATAGCGAATATCGATAACTCCGCGGGCTTCGTTGATATTGCATCTGCAGCCACGGAAGCAGTGGGAAAAGAAAATGCATCGTTAGCAACCGTCAGGTTCAAAGGCATCGCAAAAGGTCTTACCACGTTAAATATCACGAGTGCATATCTAAGTGACGAAACGGGCTACAATATTTCTTATCCGGAGACATTTAACGGCTCGATTAATGTGTGCACACCCCTTGTTATGAATATAGCATCATACGACGTTTGTGTAGGCTCGAATGTGACAGTTCCAATCGAGATAACGAATGCAGCAGATATTGCCGGCGGCTCGGCAAAAATCGTGTTCAACGCTTCTATTGTCAACGTTCAAGCAGTAACACCCGGGCACTTCGGCGTAAACACAACAGCTAACATAGACAATACGAACGGCTCTGTGCACGTTGCAGTAGCAAATGCAACGGCAGTTGGTATAGAAGAAGCTGTTCTGGCAAACTTCTCTTTCAAAGGATTATCGGAAGGTTTTACTGCTCTGGGGATTCAAAATGCAATTCTTAATGATGAAGACGGCAACGTTATCATTCCGGAAACGTCAGACGGCACGGTTGACGTGATTGAAGAACTGGATTTAACCGTGACCGAAGTGAACGCATACCACTATGCTGAGGGTTCTACCTTATGGGAGACCAGTAGTAAGCTTTACCCCGCATGGTTCAACCTCACGAACTACGTTGACGTCACGGTAAAGAACAACGGCACTGCCGATGCTGATGCGTTCAACGTAAGCCTGTATGCAGACGGCGAGTTCATTGGAGAGCAACTAATCTCAAATTTGAGCGGTAGCTCAAATGAGACGCTTGTATTTGAATGGAATCCAATTGGAATTGATGAGCAGGACGGCGGCTTGCCTCATACGTACAGCATGCTTGCAGAGGCTGACCCCCATGATACCATAAGCGAGTCAGACGAGACAAACAACAACATGACGGTCTCAGAGACTGTGAAGTGGAACGGCTACATGGCAGATGAGCCACTCAATACCTTTGCACACGGGACGCTGCGTGGCGGTCTGCTGTTCACTACCGGGGACGGCTATTACTCAGGTGCAAAGGGTCCTGGTGTTGTTGAGACTGTACACTATAATGTGGACATACCGCAAACGAGCAGTGTTGAGCTGGCGAGGCTGAACGTGTATTATACGTGGTTCAAACAGATGGGAGAGCCTAATCCCTATCCCAAGATGCGTGTTGAGATCACGAATGAGACAGGCACGTACGACGTTGCGCTGGAAACTGCCTACAATGATCGCATCGGCTCCCTCTCAGGCTGGGACCTGCCCTGGGGCAACTATGTGTATAACCTCAGCGATTACATCACAGGAAACGGCAGCTACACAGTGACCATCTACAACAATGGCACTGGATACCAGTCTTTTGCAATAGCATCCCCGGGACTCGAGGTGATCTACCGCGATGACAGCATGCCGCAGATAGAGTACTGGCTCGCAGAGGGTGCAGACATACTCATCGGTGGACGCAGAAGCGATTCCGGAAGTTTCCTTGCACTTGCGGAATGCATCAACAACGCAACCTTTGAGGGAAGCATTGACCTCAGCAGAGTTAAGAATGCAACGCTGGGCGTTGTCTCGCCATGGGGTGAATCGTGGGATTCAATAAATGTGCTGTACTTTAACGGCATTGAGATTGGAAGATCAGTGTATGATATATTAAGCGGCGACATATCGCTCGACGGCATACGCATGACCGGCACTGGCTATGATCCACAGGTAGGTGTGAACCTGAGTGATGTAACGGGTTATCTCGATGCCAGCGTCAACATCGCTGGTCAGGGCGACAACAGTGACTGTATGATGCCCGCGAATGCGTTTCTGGTGGTGGAATACGAGGAAGAAGAATTCTTCGATACACGCTCACCAGCTAATCCATATCCAAGCATAACGGGAACGCACAACGGCACAATCAGACCTTCACACGACGTTTATGTCAGCAAAATGTATACATACGCATGCACAGGAACGGGCGGGCATACAGAGTATGTCAGGATTTGGAACGAGTCCGTGGAACCAATAGCGGAAGGGCACTGGACGGGTTACGCTGGCAGCAGCTATCACAATATAACCTTCGATACGACTTTCACGCTGTTTGCCGACCATACTTACAACTATACCATTCGCACCGGCTCTTATCCGCAGATACACCACACGCCTGCACTACACACCGATGATGGATGGATAAACTGCACGGAATTTACGGATGCAAACGGGAGGAGATACGACAACTGGATACCGGCGATACGGTTGGAGAGTGGGACGTAAGCGAGAAGCGGGGGACGAGAAGCGAGAATGAAAAATGGGAAGTGCAAAATGTAAAATTCCCCCGGTATTCTTTTTTCCGGGGGTTTTATTTTTTAACCACAAGATTTCACAGATTGACACAGATGGGAAAAAATAAAAAAAGGTTTGAGGAGAAAAGAATGGAAAAAGGAGAAGTTGCTTTTGATGTAGCTGACTATGGTGCGGTCTGGGGCAAGAATGAAATTTACAGCCACCCACATCTTTTCCATTCTTCAGCAACGCCTTCCTTAACCTTATCACCCAGGAGCAAACAATCCTCGTCAGTTAACGTTGAGTTCTCCAGCATTTTATCCATTCTTTTAAGGAGCAATTCCCTTGCCAGCCTGAGCCTTATCACCGCTCTTATATCCTCCTTCAACGCTGATTTTGTCTTCTCATCAAGTTCAATTCCCGGTATTTTAACAACCAACTCTCCCATTTCCATCACCACTAATAATGTTGGTGGTGAGAATATAAATAACTTCCCTTTGACAGTAACCACGAGATTACCCAGATTTTCTATAAGCCCTGTCATGGTGAATAAGCCTGTCAAAGATGATAATGTCTTTTTCAACCTTGAACAACAGGATAAAAGAGCCGAGTTGAACCCGCTTGTAGTCGCTCATACCCCCTCTGAGATTTTTGAAATGGTGGATGGTGGTTTCGTCACAACTGATGATTTGTTGAATCTTTTTTCTGAAGGCGAGAGCAAGTGGTTTGTCCTTATGAGCGAGTTTATCCAGCCTGCGTTCCAGTTCTGGAGAGATGATAAAATTGAAAGTCATTATAATCCCATCAATTTATCCAATTCTTCGAGAGTCATCGGCTTTTTACCTGACTTAATGGTCTCTTCTATGGATTTAACTACCGCTTCGCATACAGATTCCTTAACCTCTCTATCATCATCCTCCGGTATCTCAGATATCTCTGCAACCTTCCTCCTTATCTCTATTTCTTCTATGTCTTCCAGTCTTTCTGAGATGGCTTTTACTGCTATTGAAGACCAGTCAATCCACGATATTTTTGACATCCGTTCCTTCAATTCCTTCGGAATCTTAACCAATACTTCCGCCATTTCTATCACCTATAATAATATTAATCCTGAGTATATAAAACACTTTCTTTCTAAAAACTTTTTTGCTTCGCAAAAACATTTACTAAAAAATATACGTTTCTTTGGTCAAGCTTTCTTTTCCAAAGAAAGGTTGTTGGTAAAGCTTTTCTATAAGCCCTTACAGGGCTTGCGGGGTCGTGGGGCGGAGCCCCACATAAGAAAGGTTTTTAGACACAGATTTCACAGATTGACACAGATTGAAAATATGTTTGAGGAGAAAAAGAATGGGAAAAATAGGAAAAAAGGTGAGAATCGAATGAATCATCGGATTGCCATCATTTTAGCGCTGATTATTGTAATTGCAGCACTCGCACCTGCGATAGCTGCATCACCCATAATCAGCATTGGCTCCTATACCGCAGAAGTAAGTTCAAACGTAATAGTCCCGGTCAAGATAACAAATGCGAGTGCGGTTGCTGGCGGCTCCGTAAAAATAACTTTCAATCCCGCAATTGTTAACGTTCAATCAGTAACTCCCGGCGACTTCGGCACACTAACAAGCAACATAAATAATGCAAACGGCTCTCTGCGTGTTGCAGCGTCAAGAGTAACCACTATCGGTATAGATGAGGCGATTCTGGCAAACATCTCCTTTTTAGGTATGTCAGAAGGCTATACCGCACTGAACATACAAAATGCAATTCTGAACTTCGAAGATGGGAATGCGACAACTCCAGAAACGTCAGACGGCAGCATTAATGTTTATGTTTACAACAATAACAATGCTTCTCCAACCCCAACCCCAACCCCAACTCCTTCACCCTCACCTTCTCCATTCCCTGATGATACCGAAACTGATACAGGTGCAACTGCCGAATCTGGCTCCGGCTCTGGATCACCGGGTGGTCATGACTACGCAGATTCCGCTACTACCGGTGAAACTGAAAACATCACCCTCGCATCATCCAACGCCAACGAGGTCAATGCACCTCTGTCAATCACCATCGGCTCGTTCACCACTTATGTAAATACAAACGTAACAGTTCCAATCGAGCTATTAAACGCAAACGACATCGCCGGCGGTTCTGCAAAAATAACGTTCAACCCAACCATAGTTATCGCAAAAGAAGTCCTACCCGGTGACTTCGGCACGCCAATAGCGAATATCAATAACTCTGCGGGCTTCGTTTATATCGCTTGTGCATCACCTACCGCCGTGGGAAAAGAGACTGCGAAGTTAGCGAGCATAGCGAGCATCACATTCGAGGGGCTATCAGAAGGTCTTTCTTCGCTGGATATTCAGGATGCTACGCTTAACGACGAACATGGCTCCCTTATTACACCGGAAACAACGTCAAACGGCGAAATTAATGTTGGTGCTCGCACACGCACACCGTCGCCACCACATCTCCCTGCTGCTGATTCCACTACTACAATAATAGCCTTGTTCGCTTTCTCTGCGATAGTTATAGCACTGATATATATAATAGGGAACTATAAATTAAAAAAGAAAAGTTAATAAAGAGTGTGATAAATAATATGATGAATGTGAGAACAAGGACGCGATACGGATATACATCTACGAGTTTTTCATTCCTAATTTTGTTATTTGGTATTGGTGTCGCCTTAGCCGTTTCTCCTGTTGGTGCCGCGGATGCAGAATCCGCAGCGATTAACATCGGCTCGTTCACCACATACGAAGGTTCAAAGGCATCGCAAAAGGTATTACCTCGTTAAATATCATGAATGCATATTTTAATTACGTAACTGGCACTCTTTTCTTTCCTGAAACGTCAGACGGCACGATTGATGTGACCTCGGCACCGTCACCCTGTTTCATCGCGACTGCTGCCTATGGCACTCCTTTACACGAAGATATAGACGTTCTGCGTGACTTCCGAGACCAATATCTGATGACAAATCCGGTCGGGAGAACGTTTGTTAATGTTTATTATTCCACGAGCCCACGAATTGCAGATGTTATCAGAGAGAACGAAGGATTGAGAACAGTCATAAGAGAAGGATTGGTTAAGCCGCTGGTTTATATCTCGAGGGTTACCTTAAAAAGAAGAGTATTAACTGGCTGTTCGATAGATTAATGGAGAAGGGAGGTGAAAGGGGTGCATTATATGTTCACATACCATTCTGCACTGGCAGGTGCACCTTTTGCATTCTCAAAAAGGAGTCCACTTCAGGAAATACGCTGAAATACGTGAACTCGGTTCTGGACGAAGCGAAAGAGTGGAGCGATTACTTTTCACACGTAGAAACCATATATGTAGGCGGCGGGACTCCCACATCTCTTTCCTCAGAAGATCGCAGATTCAATACGGAAGGATAGATATTGAAGAACCGAGGAGAAGGTGGGGCTTTGACCCTCTTGATGCGTTTGGCAAGACCATAGAAAAATGTCGGGATAGAGGGGAGATGATAATCGGGAAGAATGTAATCGAGCTCACCTTTGAGGGTATGTTCTGGGCAAATACTACTGGTGCAGAGATGGCGGTGGAATATTTGTATGAGAGGAAGGCGAAGCGAGGAGAACTCGTGAGTCTCGAAGAAAGGAGTTCTAAAATTGCAAAGGAAATTATGCTTAGTAAGATAAGAAGTAGGTGAAGAACACTTAACCGAAACCATCGGTTTTTATCCCAAAACCTAACTTTTTTAGGTTCTTTTCGCAAAACCGAATCTTTTTAGGGTAGGGTTTTTGTATTCCTAACTTTATAATGGAAATAGAGGATAAAAGAAATGAAACTATTAAACGAAGTCGAGCCGGAGGTAAAAGTAGCGGTAAAGAAAATAGACGGCGGTTTAGAAGTCAAAGGGCATCTGGAGGAATTAGGCGTTGCAGAAGGAACGGAACTTACAGTGGTAGCCACTGAGCCTGTGCACATGCACGTAGGACCTATTTCACTGAAAGCAGCAGGAAGAGAAGCAGTCATAGCTCGTGGATGGGCAGATAAAGTGTATGTGGAGAAAGAAGGCGAGACGCTCCCTCTTTTAAGACTTGAGAACGGTGATAAGGGAACGGTAAAAACAATTGAAGGGGGAAAGGTTTTTGAGGGTTATCTTTCTGGACTTGGCATTGAGAAAGGAAGCGAAGTCGAGTTCTTACGTCATCTCCCTGACGACACCTTGGTATTGAAAATAGACGACAAGGAGATAACGATGGGCGAAGGTCAAGCATCGAAGGTGCTGGTAGAAAAGGAAGGAAAACCCATCCAGATAAACTATCTAAAAGAAGGCGAGCACGCGAAGATAAGCAAGGTAATCGGTGGAACCTCGCTTAAGGACAAATTTGAACAAATGGGCGTAGCGGAAGGTAAAGAGATAATGTTGGTCAAGAAGGAGATGCCTGCACCCGTTCCAAAAAGAGGAACTTACGTACTTGCGAAAATAGGTGAGCAGTTAGTAACTATCGGACACGGGCTTGCAAAAAAGGTCCGGGTGGAATAAAATTGAATTGCGGTGATAAAAATGGAGGAGGAGTGTGTGAGCGAGGAGATGGAAGAAGAGAAACGTGGTTTTCTAAACAACAATTACGGTGATACGATGCCATTAAGCCGGTTGAATCCCGGTGAACTGGGAAGAATCATGGCAGTGGAAGGCGGTCGTGGTATTCGCCAGAAGTTATTCCTTCGTGGTTTATTTGAAGGCAGTGTTGTTCGAGTGATTTCCTGTTACGGACCTGTTACCGTTGAGGTGGATAGAAACACGGTATCCATAGGTCGTGGGATGGCGCAAAAAGTCATGGTGAGGAGGATGTGAAAGTAATGGAGAAGAAGCTGAGCGAAATGGATTTTGATGAAGAAGGAACGGTGAAGGAAATAGAGGAGAATTTAAAGAAGCAAGTAGCAGGTATGGGCATCAGGGAAGGTAAAAACGTAAGAATGGCGACAAAGCAGCCCATAAAAGGACCCGTGGTGGTAGAAGTTGACAAATCGTTTACATCTTTAGGATTGGGCATAGCGGATAAAATAGTGGTTGAGGTGGAATAGAGAAATGAAAATCTTATTGATGGGGCATCCGAACGTAGGAAAAAGCGTTTTCTTCAACCGGCTAACGGGTGCGAAAGTGCTTGAGTCAAATTATCCGGGAACGACAGTGGATTTCATGAAAGGCTGGATGCGTCTGGAGGGCGAGGATGTCGAGTTAATAGACGTGCCGGGAGCATTTTCCTTAGAGCCGAAGGATAGGGCGGAAGAAGTGGCGGTGAAAATGCTTGCGGAAAATAAGGACTCTGTGATTGTATGCGTGCTCGATGCTTCAAAAATAGAGCGTGGTCTTTACTTAGCTTTGGAAATCATTGAAAAGGGTTATCCGGCTGTAGTAGCGTTAAACATGTGGGACGTTGCCGAGGACAAGAATATAAGAATAGACGTGGAGAAATTGGAGCGAATTCTTGGTGTGCCCGTAGTGCCGACGACGGCGATAAGTGGGGAAGGATTCAAAGAGCTCGTTTCAAAGATAAAAGAAGCGGCACCGGTGAAGATAGAAAAAATTATCGAAAGTGCAGGAGGTAGAGAAAGTGCCGCTGTCAGTTGATGCGCGATGGGATTTGATAGATAAAATATCAAAACAAACGGTGGAGTTTGGTGCGCGTAAACATACATTGAAGGATGCAATTGCGGAACTTACCGTTAAACCGCTGACCGGAATACCGGTTGCAATTGCGGTTATATACGGTTTTTGGTCTTTTTTCTGCGATTTCGCAGGCACCCTGTTTACCGATGGCTTCATGGTCAGGCTTTTCGATGAGCACTGGCTGCCGTGGCTGCAGTCAGTTTTCCCCGGCGGGTTAAAAAACCCGTTCTATGCACTCATGGTAGATGCAGGGCATATAGAGGGCGGAGTGCTTGTAGCCTCGGACAATTGCTTTGAGGCTTTTGGTGTGCTTACCAGCGGTTTTTTCGTTGTTTTTGGCGTAGTTCTGTGGGCAGTACTGGCGTTTTATCTGATGTTTGCAATATTGGAAGATGCAGGCTATTTGCCAAGACTGGCTGTTCTCGTTGATACGGTATTGCACAAAATAGGTTTGCACGGCTATGCGATTGTGCCCACTTTCCTTTCCTTAGGCTGCAATGTTCCGGGAGTAACGGCAACGAGACCACTGGAAACGAGGAAACAAAGGTTCATGATGATGACTTTGTTAGCGATATTCGTTCCCTGCGGTGCGCAAATAGGAATTATGCAAGATTTAGTTCCCGAGATGATGGGCTGGATTTTCTTGACTTTAGCCATAGGTTATCTGGGCTTTGGATTCATCCTTAACAAAATCGTGCCTGGGAAGTCGCCAGAGCTCATAATGGACGTGCCGCCGTATCAAATGCCAACATTGAGAAATATCGTAAGGAAGTTGTGGATAAGGACTTCGCGTTTTCTCATCGTTGCGGTTCCTTTCGTTCTATTAGGCAGTATAATTGTTGGTCTTATGTACCTGACTGGAGCGATGGATTGGCTGGCGGCTGTATTGGGTCCGCTGCTAATGGGGTGGTTTGGCGTGCCATCAGAAACGGTAGCGCCGTTAATAGCGGGCTTTCTCAGGAAGGACCTGGCAGTGGGAATACTCGGTGGTCTTATGGAGCAGGGGATAATGACTACTTTTCAGGTGTTCACATCCGTGATTTTGCTTTGCATCTACTTCCCGTGCTTAGCGACATTCGCACTGATGTTGAAGGAAGAGAACGGGAAAGAAATTCTGGGCAGCCTCGCTTCGCTTGTAGCGATGGTCTTTGTTTACGGGGGTTTGATACATTTAGTAGGAATCATGCTGGGGGTGGCGTGAAAAATGAAAGAAGGAGAAGAGAAATTCGGACAGATATATTTCGCAGTTTTAGGTGTAGTAGCATTAGCGTTTGGAGTTGCGGAACTGATAGCAAGTGCGGGTGAGGGATTTACGTGGGGGATTTTAGATTCTTCAGGGGCTTCAGACCCCATGTTCCTGCCGTGGAAAGCGATAATTCTTCTCGCTGCGGGTCTGTTTTATTTAAGCAGCGTGAATAACTTCGCAGAGGTACATCAACTGGCAAAGGCAGTGATGGCGAGCATAATGATATGGATAGTGGCGGGAATGGCGATATGGGCGAGAATAGCGAGTTCTATCCCGGGCGAAGAGACGTGGTTTAACAACTTAGAAGGGTTTTTAGCAAGTTATGCACCACCGTATTGCCCTGAGATGTTTTTGCTGCTGTTCTCGCTTGTGATAGTCTATTATATTTTGAAGGAGGAGTGAAACAGGGAAATGAAAAATGCGAAGTGCAAAGTGCAAAAATCAAAAGCAGTAGCAATCGTGATACTGGCTTTGCTGGCATTATCTACGGCGGTTATTTCCGTTG
>JADHYP010000027.1 GCA_016782355.1 Candidatus Syntropharchaeum sp.
CTATCGCACTATATGAAAAAGGGGCTTTGATTGCAAACGGCACCTGGACCGGCTACGCAGGCGACTGGCATAACATACCAATACATAACGTATCCGGTGCTCCTTATGTCACGCTATTGGAAGACCATGAATACAACTACACTGTAAAAACAGGCTCTTATCCACAGATAATCCATGCGAGAAGCAAAGAGGCAATAGCAGGAGCAGGAACAATCACCTGCGATAAGTTCATTGACGCCAATGGAAAAGTTTACGATGACTGGATACCCACCATCAAACTACATTAATTTTCACTCTCGAAATGCCTGAAAAGAAGAACTTATTAAAAACGTTTGAATACCTCTCTGGCTATTGTCAGGAGCATAAGGTAATGTCAGAAGGCGAACTCGCTTTGAAGATAAGAGAGTGCGTAAATTCGCTCAGCGATGCCGGAAGAGAAGAGTTGGAAAGGAACTCAGGTGGAAATTTAGAAGAGTTGATTGTCAAAAGCATAACGAGCGACGAGAAAATTTCTGTTTTTTCTCCTGACATGCGCACCCGGATAAATTATCAGGGTGAGATATTTTACTGTCTGCCCGCGCATAGATACATGAGTGATGAGCTGGAGGAAGCTTTTTTACGATGGGCAAAGATAAGAAGCCCGTTAAGTGCGTTGAAGAGCGTGGTGAAGGATTTCATGGCACAGAGTGGGTATCAGATTAAAAACAAGAATGAGAAACGTGAAAATGAGCATCTCGAGATGATGGCGGTGAAAAATAAAAATAAAAACAGAAGCATACACATCTTCATTTTCCCTTCGATAAAGTTTGTTCCTCATTTCGTAGAAGCAGCATTGTTAGAGAACTCGGAAGTAAGGGAGGAAAAAGTAATCGTTGTTCCGACAGAGAAGACCCCGGCTCCTTTTATCTCTTTCGTCCGCGAGCAGAACATTGGTGACGCAATGGTCTGGGTTGCAGACGTGGAGAAGAAAACAATAGACCCTTTCATAGGTAATCCCGAAGATGAAGCCATAGAGAATAATTTTGCCAATCCGGAACAGGCGAGGAGAGCGGTGAGCGTATGGATGAGGAAAATGCACTTCCTTGAGTTGTGATTCTCCGCCCATCACGGTATCACGCTCAGAACAAAGGCGCTATTGTTTCGTTTGTATCCATCAACACCTTATATTCGCGCTCTTTCTCGCTTGATACTTCTTTTATTTTCTCCTGTGCTTCCGCACCTATTTCTTGTAGCTCTTTTATCCTTGGAATCTCCGATACGCCGGAAAACAGAACAACCGTCGCTACATGCTGCCCCTTTACGAGTGGAAAATCACCGCCCCTTACTTCCGTTCCTCTTATCATCTCCTCGATCCGCACCTTTGACTTCTCTATACCTTTTCTACTTAGCTCCTTAGGAGGTCCCGCTGCGATTATCAATGCTCTTTCCGCAGTTGAGACGTCACATGGAATCGTTAATCTTCCCGCTACTGCTCTCCTTACCAGAGAAGTAACCCTTGTAACCGTATCCATCTTATCCAGAGTCCCTTTTTTACCAAAGAACTTCTTTAAAAATCCCTCGCTCTCTATTTCTTCCGCAGCATAGCCAATCGTTGATATTCCGCCTCCTTTAAGCGTGTTAATCACCTCTGCCGCATCTACCACCATCTGCCCCACTTCATTCGCTTCTCCCGCTCCAAACAAAATCCCGAACCGCCTCACTATCTCTTCGTTTATATCCACAAACGCCTCCTTTACGCTCTCGCCACCCTTCTTCCACGCATCGTTATCGAAAAGGAACAGATTATCCACTTCGTTCACGAAAGTCATCAGACTCCTTGCGGCATTTAAAGAATATAAGCTCCCTTCGTCCTTCGCTGGCAAAACCCCAAGTCCATAAACCGGCTCCTCGTATAGCTTCTTCAGCCTTCTTGCCAATACTGGCGCACCTCCGGAACCCGTTCCACCGCCCAGACCTGCTATTATCAAGAAGGCATCAATCTGGTGTGTCCCCCGCTTGTCTATTGCGCTCTGTATCGTATAAATTTCATCAGTGGCAACCTCCGCTCCAAATTCGTTATCTGCTCCTATCCCATGCCCCTTCACCATTGACTCCCCTACAAGCAACTTGTCTTCCATTGGTATGTTCCGTATCCCGATCAAATCCGATCTCGCGGTATTAATAGCCAATGCACGAACCACGAAATTCTGCCCCGTTCGGTTAGCAAACTCTACGAATGAATCCGCTACTCTCCCCCCGGCTTGCCCATATCCTATCACAAATACCCTCATTTTTTCTCACCTTTTTCATTATTTACTATTATTATTGCCAATGCCCTATATAAAATAATAGGTAGTTTGAAAAAATTATTTCATATATTTTTATTTTTTTAACAATATGATGGATTTCGTGGGACGCCAACCTGTGTTTTCACTGCCCAAACCTTCTCTCTCGCCATTGAAAATCTCGAACCGCCCTCAGGAGGTCTATTTTCCTGAATTGCGTCCAATTGACGTCCGTAAAATAAAATTCACTGTACACAGATTGCCATATCAAGAAATCCGTTAAACGCGTTGCACCTGACCTGATGACGAGGTCGGGCTCTGATTTGAAAATCAACTCGGATTCTATCAGCTTCTCGTCTATCTCTTCGGGCTCTATTTCTCCGGTCTTCACTCGCTTTACAATCTCTTTTATCGCCTTCGTTAGCTCGCTTCTACCACCTAACCCTATTGAAACGTTTATCTTCCTCTCGTTATCGTTCGTATCCTCGTTATCTGCACCTTTTATGATTTTTGCATACGCCGGTTCCGGTATGTCCGCGTATATTGCAATGGACGCTTTTTCTTTACTCAACGCCTTTGTTATATGTTCCATGAGGTGAGCGTGAGTTTTTTCCAGCAACTTCTTGTCCATACCATCCCGGATAACGCTGATATAAACGCTTATAATATCTATTTCCAGTGCATGGCACCACTTTATGAAGTGCCTTAGCTTTTCCATTCCCATCGCATCGGAAAGAAGGTCGGTTTCATCCAGGACAAGAAGGACATGATTCACGAGAATATGCGAATTCAATATTCCTCTTTTCAATATTCTTTCGTATATACACAAAATTGGGTTCAACATAAGCGCCGGGAGAGGGATTCGAACCCTCGCTCCCCGTAAGGGGAAGTAGGTTAGCAACCTACCGCCTTAGACCACTTGGCTATCCCGACATTGTTTACGTTTATTTACGTTTCGGTCTTTTATAAATGTTTCCATCGCTTTATTAAACCGTTCTCCTTCCCGGTTCCGAGTTCAATCCCGAATACGTCAAGTGCGCGTGCCACGATAAAATCTGCCATGTCAAGCACGGTTTTTGGCTTATGATAAAATGCCGGTGATGCAGGCAAGAGAATAGCACCTGCTTTCTTCACCGTAACCATGTTCGCCAGATGTATAAGACTGAGAGGTGCCTCCCTTGGTATAATCACCAATTTTCTATTCTCCTTTAAGCATACTTCCGCGGCTCTCGTGATTAGCGTAGTAGATATGCCGGCTGCGATACAGCCCAGAGTTTTCATGCTGCAAGGCGCTATTATCGCTCCGTCATGCCGGACTGACCCGCTGCTTAGCGGTGCCGTGAGGTCTGAATTATCATAGACATGAGAAGCAAGCGCGTATATTTCCTCAAGTTCATAATCTGTTTCTATGGCTATTATCTTCTTTGCACTCTCTGATACGATGAGGTAGGTTTCTGCGGTGTTTCTTTCTCTTAGCACTTCTAACAATCGTATTCCATACACAACACCGCTTGCTCCCGTAATTCCCACTATTATTTTCATGTTAAAGGGTTAACATTTGTAGGGTTAAAATCTATATCTTTTTGCCCATCTCTTCCTAAAAAATATGGTACTGTTATTCCTATTACCCTTTCTCCTCTATATCGCACAATAATGTCGTTATCCATGAGTTCAGCATCATCCACAGCAGTTGGTGTTATATTTAGATTTTAAAGAGTGGTTCAACCTTTTCCGCGAATATTCGTGAAAATTTTTCCTTCAAAAATCCTTCTGGGTTGTAAGAAGAAAAAAGACTTTGGGATAATATTTCTCTGTCCCTTGTGATTAAGATGGAGTTTTCATTTCTGGCTAGCGCTAATATTAAACAATCAGATTTAAAATCTCCTTTGGAGCAGGCCAGAGTCTCATTCTTGACTCCAAGTCTACCTCTTCACACAAAACATTTAATATCACATCTGTATCCAGAAATACTCTAAGCACGTTCTCGCCTCATTTCTTTTATTATATCAGTAGATGTTTTTCCTTTTGGAATAGCTCCTTCAAACACACCCAAAAGTCTATCTCCAAGCATTTCCTCTGACGTTGTCTTTTTATATTTATATTCCTTGGCATATTCTATTATTTCTTCGACTTTTATTGGCATTTTTTTACCTCAATTAATTTATTTGTGTTCTTATATATATCCTTTCTCCACCAACACCTCTGCATTCAATATAGATGCGCCAGCAGCCCCTCTTATCGTATTATGCCCCTGTACAATGTATTTTACCTCGTTTCCCGCTTCTATTCCACCTGCCCTTATTCTTCCTACCGAGATACTCATCCCCCTGCCTGCATCGCGGTCTAACTTCGGTTGCGGTCTATCCTGCTCCTCACGCAGTATTATAGGCTTATCAGGAGCGAAAGGCGTTTTTATATCCGAGGTGAAGTCCTTAAATGCCCTCTTCACTTCCTCCGCACTTACGCTTTCTTCAAACTTCACCCATACCGCCTCCGTATGCCCATCCATCACGGGAACTCGATGGCAAGAAGCACAGATTTTGAACGCCGCATTTTTTATCTCCCTTCCTTCCAGCGTCCCGAGGATTTTAAGTGGCTCACTTTCCATCTTATCCTCCTCCTGCCCTATAAACGGTATCACGTTATCCAGTATCGCCATTGAAGGCAAACCCGCATACCCGGCACCTGATACCGCCTGCATGGTTGCAACCCGCACCTCTTTTATTCCCAATCTCATCAAAGGCTTCAAACTCAGGGTCATCACGATTGCCGAACAATTGGGATTTGTTATAATGAACCCATCCCAGCCCCGCTTCTCTTTCTGCACCTCGATTAATGCTAAATGGTCTGCATTTATCTCGGGAATGACCAGTGGCACGTCCTTTTCCATTCTATGCACCGCGACATTAGTGGAAACCGCATATCCTGCCTGCGCGCATTTCTTCTCCACTTCACGTGCAATTGACCCCGGGAGAGCGGAAAACATAACTGCTACGTCTTCATTCCCCGCAGCGTCCACATCGTTCATGGATTGCACCACCATCTCCGCTGCTTCCTCCGGCATCTCATACGGAAGAACCCACTTTGCCACTTCGCGGTATCTCTTACCCGCACTTCTCTCAGAAGCAAAAAGAGCTCCAAACTCAAACCAGGGGTGCCCATCCAAAAGTTGCACGAACCTCTGTCCTACGCTTCCTGTCGCACCCAATATCCCTACTTTTATTTTTTCCATTTTCTACCACTTATTCCTTTATCTATCTGTGAAAAGATTTAAAAGAATTTATAGGTTTTTATGGGTGTAGGTAAAGTAGATATGTAGAGGTGAGAAATGGAATGGCAAGATTCCCGGAAGCGGAGGCAAGGCTCTTTCGCGTGAAAATATGCATGGACTGTAATGCGAGAAATGCCCTCAGGGCGACGAGGTGCAGGAAATGCGGGTCAAATGATTTGAGGCAGAAATCTACTCATAGGGGTAAATAGACCGCTTTGGGTTATAGGGGGGGTATTTTCAACGTGGAGGACAAAGGCGTTAGGAAGGAGGCTCTATGAGCCGAAAGATGAGAAATAATGAAAGTGAAAGAAAAGATGAAGAAGTGGGAAGATACCACGCCTGAAGCTGTAACATCAGAGGAGAATTGGGGGGAAGGATGGGAGATCGTAGATGAAAGAAGTGCCGTAGAGGTCCAAGACCTGGAATACCTTGAGGGAATGGAAGTGAAATATAGCTTTGAATGCAAAAAATGTAAAACACCCTTAGAGCTAAATGTTAGCCAAGAATATCCTGGTATATTCAAAACTTTTTGCCCCGTATGTTACACGCCCTTACTGTTAGACAGGGAATTAAACGAAGTAAAAATAATTGATGAACCCATACGCTGCTTAGCTTTCTTTAGTCATTCCGCAGAGCTTGAGGATGGGAAAATTGTGGAATTTGTTGAAGGATTTTTGAGATGGTGGGGTATTGACCCAAAATCGTTAGAGATAGGTCGCGGTAGACCCTCATCAAATGTAGAAACGATAAAAGAACTGATTAAAGAAACGGACATAACCTTTGCATTAATAACAAAAAGGTACATCTGCGAAGCCAATAGGCAATTTGCATGGAAAACATCCGAATGGATACAAAATGAGATCGGGATAGCGTATGCTTATGGTAAGCCTATGCTCGCACTGGTTGAGAGGGGTGTGAATATCAGAGGGATACTACCTCAAATAACCTGTTACTACGAATTTGAGAGGAGCAAAATGAACTCGCCAGCTATACCTGTTGAGTTTTTCAATCGTTTAGAAAACGCCATAAATTATGTTGAAGAAGCAAGAGAGCGAAGAGTTCGTGAAGAAGAAAAGAGAAAAAAAGAAGCTCGCGCTAATGCAGTCTTGACGCTTGCGCTACCTTTGATCGCCGCGGGTGCGGATGCGTTTTTAGGTGCAATTTTGGGTGGAACGGTAACAAGGAAGTAGTATATAGGCGTTGCGGGGTATGAGAAAGGGTAAAATAATAGCAGTAGCAGGAAAGGGTGGAACGGGGAAAACGGCTATTTCCGCGCTGTTGATACGCGAAATACTGAAACTTGCTGGTCAGGACATTTGCATATTAGCCATAGATGCAGACGCGGATTCTAACCTGCCTGACGCTCTCGGAATAGCGTGTGATAAGACGACCGGCGATATAAGAGAAAGTTTGTTGGAGGAGAAGCAACGAGACGTGACATTAGACGTGAGGGCGCAATTCGAGGGTAAGATAGCAGAGATAATCGAGGAAGAAGAGTATTATGACCTGCTGGTTATGGGTCGCCCGGAGGGACAGGGTTGCTACTGCCCGGTAAATCACATAATACGATTGATTATAGATACGTTGACGAAGAACTACGATTACACGATAATAGATTGCGAAGCAGGTCTGGAGCATCTCAGCAGGAGAACGACAATGGACGTTGACGTTATGCTGGTTGTGCTGGATACGACGTTGAAGAGCATAAAAACGGCATTGCGGCTTAGAAAGATTGCCGGGGAAATAGACGTTGACGTGAAGAAACTAATTTATATAGCGAATAAAATACCGGAAGGTGCGGAGGCGAGGATAATAGCGGAAGCGGAGAAACATGACCTCGATATAGAAGAGGTAATACCTTTTGACCCGTTAATCCCGGAATACGACTTTAAAGGCATGCCGATTGTGGATTTACCCGGCGATGCACCCTCCGTTGTCAGCGTGAGAAGGATAGTGGAGCGGATAATGTGACGCGTGAGGTGAAAAAAGATGGCTGTAATAGAAATACTACAAAGTTTGATCCGGAATGAATGGTTTCACTTCGGCTTGATTCTGGCAACTTTCGCCATTCATACCAAAATAGCCCATATTATCCTCGTGAAATACGTCAGAAGAATCGCGGCTCGAACAAAGACCGACATTGACGACATTATATTGAAAATAGTTACAAAACCGGTGTGCATTTTTATCATGTTTGCTGGGTTTTATTTCGCATTGGGATCTCTATCTGACCTCGAAAAGTATTCCGAGGAGATAGGAGGGATATTTTTCGTCGGTAGTATATTGCTGCTGTCTCTGATCGTATCGCGAATTTTGGGCGTCCTGGTAAGTCACTGGTTGAGGGTGCAGAAGAAATACGAGAAGATGCCGAAATTGATGGGCAACGTAGTTGCGATTGTTATATATCTAATGGCTTTTTTAATGATTCTGGACCATTTTGATATAGAAATAAACCCTTTACTTGCTGCTTTTGGGTTGGGTGGTTTAGCTATTGGACTGGCTCTTCAAAACACACTTTCAAACTTCTTTGCTGGATTGCACATTATCACTGATCGGCCAATAAATTTTGGAGATTATATAGAGATAGAGGGAGGAACTTCAGGTTTTGTCGAAGATATAGGCTGGCGGTCCACGAGGGTGCGAACCCTGCCAAATACGCTTGTCATCGTTCCAAATTCAAAACTCGCGGAAAGTGTAATAATAAACAATTCGCAGCCGGTGCTGGAGATGTCGGTGGTAGTTCAGTGCGGCGTTGCTTACGAGTCGGACTTGGAAAAAGTGGAGCGTGTCACGATTGACGTAGCGAAGCAGATACTAGAAACCGTCCCCGGAGCAGTTAAGACTTTTCAACCGCTCGTTAGATTCCATACTTTCGGCGACTCGAACATCAATTTCTCGATTATTTTACGTGTGGAGGAACCTGCGACTAAATACATTGTCACGCATGAGTTTATAAAAGCGTTGAAGAAGCGATACGACAGAGAAGGGATAGAAATATCGTGGCCTGTGAGGAAGATATATTATGGGAAATAGAAATTTGACAAAGTTAAAAAAGAGAAAAATAAATTATTGACACAGATTAACGCAGATTAACACAGATGATAAAAATCAACAATGTCAAACTTAAATAAATCCGTGTAAATCTGCGTCTTAAATAGAAGGAAGTTATACTTTATGTACGATAAATAATCTGCCATATTTCCCAATAACAAATGATTTCAGAGATAAAAGAGGGAACCACGAAGATATTAGTGCCGAAGCAACCCACAAAGTCGGTTTTTTATAATCCAAAGATGGAATTGTGCAGGGATATAGACATAGCGGGAGTGGCTGCTTTTGTTTCCTCGCTACCGAATAGTTCTCGACTGCGATACATAGACGCACTTGCGGGGTCAGGAGTAAGGGGCGTGAGAGTGGCGAAAGAAGTTGGGCTGTCCGTGGCTATTAATGACCGAAGCACGCCCGCTTACGAACTCATAAAACGAAATATAACGTTGAACGAGTTGGAAGAGAGCGCGAAAGCATATAACGAGGATGCGAATGTGCTTCTATTACAAAACAGATACGATCTGGTGGATGTGGACCCTTTCGGGTCGCCAGTTCCGTTTTTGGATGCCGCTTGCAGGTCGGTGAAGAAGTTGTTGTTGCTCACAGCGACGGATACGGCGCCATTATGCGGCGCTCATTCCGGTGGCTTGAGGAAGTACGATGCAAAACCGCTTAACACGGAATATCATACGGAGATGGCAACACGTATTCTCTTAGGTAGAGTGACGAGAGACCTGTGCAAATTCGATAAGGCGGTTCAGCCGTTGCTATCGTATTCAAAGGCGCATTTCATAAGAATCATAGCGAAAGTGGAAAGAGGAGCGAAAAAAGCAGATGCCAGCATGAACAGGCTTGGGTTCATTGCACATTGCTTCTCTTGCGGCACCAGATTTGCTTTTTCATGCTCCGATATGCGAGAAATGCGCATAGAAAAGAACTGTGAAGCGTGTGATGCGAAAATACGGATTGCAGGTCCTTTGTATATAGGAGCGATAAAAGAGAAGTGGTTTTGCGAACGGGTGCATGAAGAATTGTGTAAAAGAGAGATGGGAAAGAAGAAAGAAGCGGGGAAGATTGTCGAAACGTGCATAAATGAACTGGACATACCTTTTTATTATGAGCATCATGCGATATGCAAGGCTTTGAAGGTTCAGCCTCCTTCCATCGCGGCCTTAATTGATGCTTTGCGCTCAAGCGTTTTTTCCGCAAGCAGGACTCATTTCTCGAATACCGCATTTAAGACAGATGCGAGTATGGAGGAGATAAAAGGCATTTATATTAACTTGACATTGTCAGATTAACCGCAGAGTTCACGGAGAACGCAGAGGATGTATTTAGAGGTTTAGAGGTTTAGAGGTTTAGAGGTTTAGTCTAAATCGCTAACGAGCGGAACCGCTTAAAATTAGAGGTTTGGCTAACGAGCTGAACCGCTAATAAACTAAACCTCTAATTCCGCGTTCTTTGCGGTAAATTTTAAATATGACAAAGTCAACTTAACAAAGGAATGCGGATAGAAAGAGCACGTGGGACGAGGGATTTCTTGCCGGAGGAAATGAGGAAGAGAAGGATAATGGAGGCAAGAATGCAGGGTATAGCAGAGAGATGGGGCTACGAAGAAATAAGAACACCCACTTTTGAACGCTCGGAACTCTTCACACTAAAATCCGGCGAGGAAATCTTGAAGGAGATGTACGAGTTCAAGGATAAGGGAGGACGGCATTTAGCACTGAGACCGGAATTGACCGCACCTGTGATAAGAATGTATGTTAACGAACTGAAGATGGCACCGAAACCAACGAAGGTTTATTATTTCGGCAATTGTTTCCGGTATGAGGAGCCGCAAAAGGCTCGTTACCGGGAGTTCTGGCAGTTTGGCGCAGAGATAATCGGGTCGGACAGGCCGGAGGCGCAGGCAGAGATAATCGCACTCGCTTACTTTATCGTGAAGTCGTTGGGCGTAAAAGCAGAGCTTCACGTGGGTCATGTGGGTCTGATAAGAGCGATTTTACGAGACGTGAAGGTGGAAGAGGCGGAGATAAACAAAGTGATGAGATTGATAGACAAGGGAGAAAGAGAAGAAGTAATCGCGTTTATGGACGAGATAGGTGCGAAGAAGGAGTTGATTGCCAATTTAATGCGTCTGATAGATTCAAGAGGAAAAGAGGCATTGGAAGAAGCACGCGGGATAGTTACTTCTGACAGCGATGCGTTGAAGGAATTAGAGAAGCTGCTGGAAATTCTCGATTATTACGACGTTGTTTATACTTTAAACGCGGGAATAGCACGGGGTTTGGATTATTACACGGGAATGGTGTTTGAGATATACGAAGCTGGTGGCAAGTTAGGAGCACAGAATCAGGTATGCGGTGGTGGTTCATATCGGCTGGCTGCTTTGTTCGGCGGTATTGACGTTCCTTCTACGGGGTTTGCATTTGGTTTTGACCGATTGGCAGAGTCATTCGCTTTAGAGGAAAGGTATTTGAAGAGAAAGGAAGTGGTGGTGGTGCCGATAAGAGAAGGAAATGATTATGACCGGGATGTGATAAAAGAAGCGATAAAAATAACGTCTAAGCTAAGAGAATTCTTTCCTACGCACTTAGACGTGATGAGCAGAAGTCTAAGCGCTCAGTTGTCTTATGCAGGTTCCATTCGTGCTTCGTTTGCCGTGCTCGTGGGTAAAAAAGAGGTGAAAGAAGGAAAAGTGACGTTAAGAAATCTTGATACGGGGGAGCAAGCGAAACTGAGCGTAGAGGAATGCGTGGAAAGGGTAAAGGCGTGGTTTGAGTCAAGCAAAGGAAGTGGATGTGCTCAATAAAGAGTGGAAAACCCTAAATCCTAATTACTAATCTCTAAACAATTTCAATAGTACCATGTGACACCTGGTTACCCTTACCATCTATATTCACCTCCTTGCTATTTAAATGAATACATTCAGGGTAGTATGTTCTGATGATCTCCGGATACTCCTCCACGAGAGAAGGACCCATTCTTGTGATCCGAGCAATCGTTTTCACGTCTTTAGAAGCCAATATCTGCACTCCGTTTACCATACCCCTGCTTATCTTTATCAGATCGCGCAATCCAGACCATTTGTCCTGGTTTTACTCTATCTACCGGCGGTGAAAACTGGTCTATCGTATCTAAGAACTCATCTACAAGTCGT